>JBBIJR010000001.1:0-108468 GCA_037445875.1 Bacteroidota bacterium
TATTGTCAAATGTTTTCTTCCCCTGGTTTCAAGCGATCACGGCGGTTTTCTTCACGGCGGCGTATGACCAGGTGGCCCGCTACGAGGAGAAATATTTGAGGACCGCTTTCACCGAGTATGGTTCCTATTCGCGGGATGTCAGGAGATGGAGATGGTCGTTGAAGAGGAGCGAAAGCGGCTTCGACCTTCATGTTGGCTTACGGGCGGAACTTCCCACTTTCATAGCCTTGCTGGTCAGCCTGGCGCTCGTAATGGGGGGCATGGTGATCCGCGGGTCCCTTTTCTCTGTTCCTCCGGGGGAAAACGTCGGCCAATAGCATTCCCACTATTCCCCCATAGATCGAACTGAGATACGGGTTGCTCTGGATGGGACAGGTGCCTCCGTCACATCCGACGAAATAGTAGTAGGCAAAACCGAGACCGCCGCCGGCCAGGGCCAGGAGACTCCGTTTCATCTCGTCGGATCCTCCCGTGCTTCTTGAGAGGCGCCAGGCGCCGGCGCTTCGTCGGACTTGCTCACAGAACACGACCCTTTCAGGCAGGTCGGAATGCCCAGTTTGGGCAGCACCCAGTACATCAGCACAAACCAGCCGGCCAGAAAGGCCGTGATCGTCCAGTCCATTTCAGTTCTCCATGTTTTGGGATGACGACCGCAGCATCCTCGACAACTCGAACGCCAGCCACACCCACGGTGCTCCGTGCATGACGAGATCCAGCCAGTCCATGATTTCCATCGGCTGGAGCGTAACGACGTTGCGGATCTGTTTCCAGATGTGCGGTTCCGGGAGGAAGGGCGCAAGACCCAGCGACAGGGCGAGGATCAGAGAGTACAGAAAGGATGAGCGTTTCATGATTGTCGGCCGGTCAAAGCGCGTCGCGCACACGCTCCAGCCGTGCCTTGACTTCCCGTGCGAGCTCGTCCATTCCGGGTTTCTCGATGATGCGCGCCATTACCACGGGATCGAAGAAACTCACGACCGTCTCATTCCGGTCGTTCTCATACACAATCACGTTGCACGGCATGAGCAAACCCACGTCGATTTCGGCCGTTAGTGCGCGATGGGCAAAGGGTGGATTGTAGGCGCCAAGGATCATGTATCGCCGGAAATCGACGTCAAGCTTTTTCTTTATCGTATCCTTGACGTCGATCGTCGTAAGGACGCCGAACCCTTCCTTCTTCAGTTCTTCCGTCACCCGCTCGACGGCACGGTCATAATCGAACGGGACGACCCTGGAGAATCCGTATACCATCGGGATGTCCTCTCGGTTTAGGCCTGGACGGCCTCGTGTTCAATCGACTGGAGTTTGTCGTCCACTTCCGCCTTCAGCCGTCCGTACGGCAGCGCACCGATCCAGTGTCCGATCGGCTTGCCGCGGTAGAACATCATCAGCGTCGGGATGGATTGAACGCCGTATTGCATGGCCAGATCCGGCTCTTCATCAACATTGATCTTGGTGACGATCAGGCGTCCTTCGGTCTCCTCGGCCAACCGGTGGATCGACGGGGAGATCATGCGGCACGGGGCGCACCACTCGGCCCAGAAGTCCACAAAGACCGGCAGTTCGCTCGTCCTGACCAGCTCCTGAAACGACGTCGGTTTGGAAGTTTCCATTTCCCTGTCCTCCTGCTGAATGTAGAAACATATACATGCAATTACCAGTTCGTATAACGCCGGTGAAACCCATATATTCCTGAATGATTATATAGTGTCTAAGTTGCTGAAATACAGCCGCATCCCCGAAAACCCGACAGGGATGGAAAGTGGCTTATCAGGACGGATCGGAATGACAGCAAGTATCTTTGGCGGCGAGGTCGAGGATGAGGCGACGCAGTTCAGCGGCTCCTCCGGCCGGATAAAGCCGTACATCTGCGCGGTGCCCGAGATCCGACAGACACCCAATCGCCGGAATGACGACCGTGTGGCCGGCCGACAAGGCCCTGTACACACTGCCGGAAGTCAGAACGTCCCTGAATCCGAACAGACTGTATCGCGAAAGGCCGTAGAGATAAGCCAACTCGTCGTTCGGAACGAAACGTCGCAGCCAGCGAACATTGGACGGCAGATCCGACAATAATACTCCGGAGCCCCTCTTCAGATCACCCACGATCAGGAGGCGGCAGTATCCCGGCAAACCGTCGAACGTCGTTGCCAGCCAATCCACGCCCTTGTACGCGTCAATCCGTCCCATCGAGAGAAACAATGTGCCCTGCGAAACAAACTCTCGTATTTCCTCCTGCACACGTTCCCGGGCCCGCTCGACCGGCACGCGCGGCATGGAGGAAAATTCGGGATGAGGATAAACGACGAATTTCGACCGGTTGGAAACCCGATACAGCCGTGCCAGTTCATCGATCACGCCGGCCCCGTGGACATGGAGCACCGCCGCCCAGCGAACCATGCGGCGGGCCGCAAAAAGGTCCAGCGAACGAAACCGTCCGCTGTGGGACCACCTGTTGTGGATCGTCCAGACGAGCGCCCCGCCTGCCCGCACGTACACGCCAAGAAGCAGCATTTCGATCACGAGCCGGACCGCCTGGCGAACGTCCCGCGCCTCCAGCCAATGGTGATGGATGATCGACGATTCGGACCGGAACAGGCGCCTCCAGACGATCCGGACAACGTCCCGAATCCAGGCCGGACGAATGTCGAATCCGCCGCACGGATCGATGGCTTTTCGGTACACGCACTGCTCCAGCGCGGGACGTTCCGCTCCGTACAACCGCGGGAAGTACGCGTCCTTATCCGCGTAGGGAACAACATAAACCACCACGGCGTCGTTCGCTTGCATGACCTTATGAGGCGGCTGCTTCGTTCACGTTCCTCCGGCGCAGAGGCAACAAACTCAGGACGAACCGGCGATCCTCCGCATCCATGAGACGCGCCCGGCAGGCCACCAGCGTGAATCCGGCCAGGTACAGCGGGATCGAGACCGCAACCTGCACCGGGATCGTAGCACCCAGCCAGAGCAGGCCGGACCGCACCCCGACCGCCGTAATCAGCGCCACGGCCACCACGCCCAGATAAAAGCGATACCGGATCAGCCTCCGCATGGGCACGCCCAGGTGTCCGGAGATGCGCCGCAGGGAAATCCCGAGCGTTGCGTGGTGCGCGATCGAAGCGCCCAGCGGCGCGCCATACAGACCGAGGAGCTGAATGCCGACCATCGTAAGGACCACGTTGAGAACGACGAGCAGCACGCTGGTGCGAAAGACGAACCGGGAATCACCAAAACATTTCAGAAGCCCCGAGTACGACGATACACGTGTCAACAGGGTGAACGTGTATATCTGGAACACGACCACGGCCTGCGGGAACTGCGAACCAAAGAGGAGGCGTATTACGTCATCGGCAAAAACGAGGAAGTACATCGCAATCGGAACGATCAGCAGAGCGACCTTTTCCGTCATCTGCATCCAACGCCGGTGCAGTTCCTCCAGGTTCCGCCGGTCGAACAGCCGGGTGAAAGTGGTCATGTACGCCGCCGTGATCGCATACGGAATCCGGAGTACCATCGGTATTTCCCACGAGCCCACGGTATATTCCGCGAACACGGCGCTCGAAAACGCAAATGCCACGATGTAGTTGTCGGCCTGTTTGTTGATGCGGAGCGTAAGCGTCGAGAGGCCCAGGGGCACGCCGAACGAAAGCTGCTCCTTCAGCATGCCCGGAGGCAGCAAATCGCGGCGCTTTAGTATGTCGTGCCTGCTGACGACAAACGCCCATGCAACCCGAACAAGGTTGCAGACCAGAAAGCCGTACGTCAACCATCGGATCGGATTCACCGTCCATGCGCAAACGGCGAGCACGACGGAAGCATTCAATACCGAAAGGCCGATCTGATAGAACGCCGACGTGCGGGCACGGCCGACGGCGATCAGGTACGACGGCACGATGTCTGTGGTCAGTTCCAGCGTAACGACCGCAACGAGCACCGCTCCGGTCAGGGCATCTCCGAAGAAATAGACAAAGAAACACAACGAGAACAGGCCCACGCCGAGGCCGGAAGCGAGCAGCAACCGCATGGACTGCAGCAGAAACCGACCGCGGGAGGCTTCCGGAATCTTTGGGATGAAGTAATAGGGATTATCGTTGAATCCCAGGCCGCCGAGGGTGACGGCGGTCTTGTAGATCATCACGAGTTTGAATACGTCCCCGAGGACCGACTTATCGAGCAGCCGCGCGAGCACGATCAAGAGCACAGCGGTGTTGGTCGCCGTGACAACGCTGCTCAGGAGCACAACGCCCGCTTTTCTCGCTGTTTTGCCTCCGGAGTTCATGACCATCGATTCTCCAGGAACGTGAGAATCTTTTCTGCACGGCTTTCCCAAGTGAATTGCCGGGACGTCCGGCGTGCGGCTTCTCGAAGGGACTTCATCTTCAGTCCATCGGCGAAGAGCAGCCGGATGGACCGGGCGTTTGCCAACGGCTGATCAGGTTCCAGAAGCCATGCATTTTCACCGTGCCGGAGAATTTCGGCCGTGTCTTCCAACCGCGGCGCCAGTACGACCGCACCGGCAGCGAGGTAATCGAACGTCTTGATCGGAAGTACGGTCGTGCCGCCTTCTTCCAGAGGTTTCCGCGTCGGGGGTATCAACAAGGCATCGGCGGCGCACAGGTAGGGACAGATTTCCGTCGGAGCCATCCACGGCACCCACCGGCAATTCGAGGCCCCGACGCGGACGGCTTGACGCTCCAGCCGTACCCGGTCCTGCAGAGCCCGCACACCCACGATGCAGAATTCATATTCCGGCAGGGCGGCCGCCAAATCAAGGATCGACTCCACGCCTTTCTGCGGACCGGTGTTCCCCGCATAGACGATCACCTTCCGGTCGGCAGGCAGGTTCAACCGTCTGCGGTACTCCGCGGGAGATGCGTCGTCCGTCCGTGCCGGGTGGTCCATCCCGTTGTGTACGGTGACCGTCCGCTCGGGATCCGCTCCCAGTGCCAGCCAGTACCGTCGTGCCATCTCCGAATGCACGACCAAACCCACAAATGCACGATGCCGCGCCTGCAAGGCCACAACCCTTCGATGTTCGCGTTCACCGTGCCGGCAGCGATATGTTTCATACAGGACACGCAGCCCGCAGCGCAGCGCCATCCGAAGGTGGCGGGCGTTTCGGACGCATATCAGGCCGCAATTCAGGCGGGCGATGCGCCGGATCGTGAGATGGCTGAACGCCGCCCGATGCATCCGCAGGGCCATCGGCAGCGGTGAGACGGAGGAGACCATCGAGAGCGCATCCGACAGGCCGTAGTACCTCCGGATGCGCTCTATACGCTGTTCACCCGTCAGCCGCAAGTCCTTCCACGGCGCAGGAACAACCAGCCTTACGCCCGTCGTTCGCCGCGCCATCGCATCGGCCGTTTTGGCGATCTGCTTTGCGGCCACGATACGGGAGGGGAATTCGAGATCCGAGAAATATACGATATTTATAGCCTCCATAGTCGTACCTTATGCGGCCACTTCCGCCGCTGCATCGACGGTACGTCGTACGGTGCGTTGCCGGTCGAAACCCACTCCCTCCCGTGTGCGATTGAATTCGTACACGTATCGCAAACCGTAATACATGAAGTTCGACGGTACCCAGCACACGACGGCATAGTATCCCCACAGCGGGTCGCCGGCCAGCAGAAATAACAGGAACGTCCACATCGAGATGTTCCGATTGGACTGTACCAGACGGAACCATACGTCGATCTTCCGATAGTCCTGAATCGTCTCACCGTGCCGGCGCGTGAACAGCCACCGCACAAGACGGTCCAGAAAATACGTCGGCACGACCCAGTACACGGCAAGCCACGCGAGCGCGTAAAAATCGCCGCCGGAGAAATAGAACGCCATTGCGATGTAGTAGCCGTTGGGATAGATCACATCCGAGACGTGGTCCAACTTGTCTCCGAGAGCGCTTGTCCGAAGGGTTAGTCGCGCCAGTTTTCCGTCCACCCCGTCGGTCACGCCTTTGGTAAGTGCCAGCGCCAGGGCCGTGAAAAAATTTCCGCTGAAAAAGAACGGCACGGCGCTGAACGCCAGCACGATATTGAACAACGTGACGTGATTGGGTTGGATTCGCGTCCGGCAGATCAGGCGCGTAAGGGCGAACTCGAGTGGCGGATGGATGAACTTGGCCACGAGATCGTTGGTCCCCTTGTGCACGGCGCCTTTAAGCAGCCGGTGGACTGCCTCCGCATCGTCGTCGTTGCTCACCGTCTTCCAATAGACCGGTTGATACGACCGCAGCCGCCGGTAGTACGGCTCCATGTCCTCGACGGAGAATCGCGTTCCCCGCGCTTCCACCTGCCGAACGAGACCCGTGAGCGTTGTCGGTACCTGTCGTTCGATCGCGCCGAGTGCCGCCGGAGTCAGCAGGGCCAACACCGGATGATCTCCCGCTCGGCTGCACGCGACGGTAGCCGTCTTCAGACCGCTGAACGCGTGCGTGAGGCGCTCATCGTAAAGTGCATCGCCTTGGAGGATCAGAGCATCCACTCCACGTTCACGCATGTGAGAGACCAGATGCCCGACCGCTCCCAATCGATCGGTCCACGGATGCACGTGCACGCCCGGGTAGCGTTTCCAGAAATCGCGACGGATCAGACGGTCCAGCCGCCGTCCGGAGCCGACGACCAGATGAATCTCGGTGAGACCTTCTTCGGCAACCTGCCGCATGACACGTTCGGCCAGCGTCATGCCCCAGACGATGCGCCAGGATTCGGGAGCGGTGGCGTCAATCCAGACGAACGGCTTCGACGGTGTCATACGGCCACCGCCGCCGGCTGCTTGCGCCATTTCCACAGCGCAACCTGCAGATCCTCCTGCGTGTCCACGTCCTGCCACGGAAGCCCGTCAATATCCGCATAGAACATGACGTCCTGCCGGATCAGTTCGCGCACACCGTCGGAAAGCGCAAAAGCCCCGTGCGATTGGGCACGCTGCAGTGCGCCGAGCAGATCGTCTGTTCGAAAAAGAAAGAGCCCGCAATCGATAGCATCGTATTGTTTGAGTTCTTTGCCTATCTCGGCGATGCGGTTTCCGGTTCCCGTCCGCACCTTGGTGGCATCGTCCAGGTCGGCAATGTTCCAGATACACCGATCCACGGCGAGGACATTGCCGCCGGGGCCGGGAGCGTTGATGAGAGAGGGAATCTGAGGAACAAACCAGTGGTCGGCCATGGACAGGAGGAAGTGCTCGGACCGGACGTGCCGCAGGGCAGCGAGGACGGAAGTCCCGTTTCCCTTCTCCCAGGCGGTATTGTGCACCGGATGTACATCGGCGCGGAAAGACATGCCGCGGATCGCAAGGCGGAGTGTTCCGGCTGCGTAACCGGTCACGAGATGCACCCTCGTGACGCCCGCCTCAGCCAGGCTTTCCACAATATGGCCGATCAGCGGTCTGTCGGCCAGCGGGATCAGACATTTGTGACTCGCCGAAACGGTATGAGCTATGCGCGAGCCGCGTCCTGCCGCTATGACTACGGCTTCCTGGGTCCGATGGTTCATGCACTTTCCTCCTGCTGAATGCTGGAGTAAAGTTAAGAACCGCACATTAAGCACGTATTAAGGCCACATTAGAGAACTCTAATGCGGAAACCGTTGCGCCCGGGAACTTTTAGCCGTACTTTAGGCCAACGCGACGGGATGACTCGGTATGCGACTGCTGCTGATCGAAGATGACCGTAAGGTGGCCTCCTTCATCGTCAAGGGCCTCACGGAGTCGGGATACGTTGTGGACCCGGTCCACGACGGGGTCAAAGGCCTCGAGGCCGCGGAAGCCGAGGTGTACGACCTGGTGATCATCGACTGGATGTTGCCGGGTATGAACGGCCTCGACGTTTGCCGACGCATTCGGGCATTCGCCCCGCACCTTCCGATCCTGTTCCTGACGGCCCGCGAGTCCGTACCGGATCGCGTGTCGGGCCTCGAAGCGGGAGCCGACGATTATCTGTGCAAGCCGTTTGCGTTTCTAGAACTGCTCGCCCGGATACGCGCCCTGCTTCGGCGCGGTTCAAGAATGGCCGAGGAACTGCGGACCGGCGATCTGCTTATGAACGTCCATGAACGGAAGGTCACGCGGGGCGGACGAATCGTCGATCTCTCCAACAAGGAATTTGCGGTCCTGGAATATCTGCTGAGGAACAAGAACCGGCTGGTCACGCGTGCGACACTGACCGAACACGTGTGGAACGTGGATTTTGACCGGGGGACCAATCTGATCGACGTATATATCAACTACCTGCGGAAAAAACTCGACGACCGCAAAGACAGTCCGATGATCCGCACGGTTCGCGGTGGCGGATACATGCTGGTCGAGGAGAACGCGTGAGCCTGCGGTACCGAACGCGCCTGATGCTCGCCTTCGTACTGCTGGGCCTCTTCATTGCGGTGTCGAGCTTTCTTGTGTATTACACGGTTTTCCGCGCCCAGCTCACTCGTGCGCTGAGCAAGGAACTGCTCATCGAGGCGGAGGATTTTGCGGAGGACGTTGTCGTACGGGGAGACACGCTGGCGCTGCGGGCGGGCATCGAGTGGAATCACATCACGCATACGCACGTTTCCGACTACGCGCGGTTCGTGGAGATCGTGGACGGGCGATTTCGTACGATGCGCAAGACGGCCAACCTCGGATCGCGATCGCTGACCGATTTCTACGCTTTCGGACCGACGGCCGTGCCGGTAACGGTTAAATTCAGGCTGGATACGATGCGTGTGCGCTGCGCGGTCCTGCCTATTGTGTCGGGCCAGCGCGCAGCGGGTTACGTTCTCGCCGCCGGCAGCACGCTACCCACTCGGCAGTACCTGCAGTTGTTCGAAAGCATCATGATCGGGTCGTTCATCCTCACGGGATGCATGGGGCTCCTGCTCTCATACCTACTGGCCGCCCGTATTACCCGCCCGCTCAAGCAGATCCGGGCCGCCGCGAAGAAGATGGACCTTCAGACCCTCGGCCGCATCGGACCGCTCAAGGGCGGTGTCGAGGTCGAGCGCCTCGCCGACACCCTCAACGGCCTCTTCGAGCGCATCGAACGGTCCTTTCAGCAGATCAACGACTTTTCCTCCAACGTCTCTCACGAACTCCGCACGCCGCTGACCATCCTTAGAGGCAACATCGAAGTCGCGCTGGCCCGCGAACGAACGCCGGAGGAGTACGTCCGCGTGTTGTCCGACCTGCTCGACGAAACCATCCACATCATTCGTCTGGTGGACAACATGCTGCTGCTTGCGCGCGCCGACTCTGCGCCGCTTCGCATCGAACGGTTGCCCGTTGAGCTGGGCGGCCTCTGCCGGGAATTTCAGCGGGACTGGGAAACGCTCTGCGCCATGCGCGGACAAACCTTCGAATACCTCGTTCACGCCCCGGTCCGCGTTTCCGTCGACAGAAACCTGATCTACCAGTTGCTGCTCAACCTGATCGCCAACGCGTCGAAGTATTCACCTGAGGGAAAGCACGTCACCTTGAGCGTCGATCGCGTCGCGTACAACGGAAGTCCGGTGGGCGTCCTTACGGTGACCGACCGGGGGATCGGCATCCCTCCAGCGGACCAACCTCGCGTGTTCGAGCGGTTCTATCGCGTGAACAAGGACCGTTCGCGCGAAACGGGGGGGACGGGCCTCGGTCTTTCCATCTGCAAGATGATCGTCGAACTGCACGAAGGCACGATCGACCTGACGAGTCGACCGGGAGATGGAACGACCGTGACCGTTCGCATTCCGGCGTCCAACAAATCTTGACGCGTTGGGCCGAGTGTGGGTGGCCGACCGTGCGCTCGAATCAGGGCACAGCGTGCTCCAGCCGATAGAGTTTCACGGTTTTGTCGTAGCTCGCGCTCGCCAGCCATCGGCCGTCCGGGCTGAACGCCACCGAATAAACGTCGTTCCGGTGGTCGGAGAGGGTCTGTATGAGGGCGCCGTCCTGTACGTGCCACAGACGGACCGTTTCGCCATTGTCACCGAATTCCCCGAAGAAGTTTTCGACGATTTCGCCAAGCCACGATTTGTTTCTGCCGCCGCTCGCCAGCCATTGTCCGTCCGGGCTGAAGGCGACGGAATAGATACACTCGGAACCTCCCGACAACGTGGTTTCTTCTGAACCGTCGTTGACGCACCAGATTTTCACGGTCTTGTCGTCGCTTCCGCTCGCAATCCTTTTTCCATCCGGGCTGAACGCGATCGATACGATCGCTTCGGAATGTCCCTTCAATGTCCTTTCGAGTGAACCGTCGTTTACGCGCCAGAGTTTGATCGTCCGGTCGTAGCTGCCGCTGGCCAGTCGTCGTCCGTCGGGACTGAATCGGACCGACCAGACGGTGAGGCCGTGTCCGACAAGGGTGTGCATGACGGTACCGTTCCTTGCGCTCCAGACCTTCACCGTTTTGTCGTTGCTTCCGCTCGCTATCCACCGGCCGTCGGGACTGAACGTGACCGACCACACGGTTTCCAGATGTCCCGTGAGCGACCGAACGACCTGGCCGTCGCTCACGCGCCATATAAGGACGGACCCGTCGTAACTGCCGCCGGCCGTATACCGGCCGTCCGGACTCACCGCCACCGAGGTCAGCCCATCCGTGTAGCGCAGAGTTCTCTGAAGGGTCCCGTCACGCACGCGCCATATCCTGACGCAGCTATCCACGCCGGCGCTGGCACACCATTCACCGTCCGGACTGAAGGCGACCGCCCACAAGGGACCGGTGTGACCGTACAGCGTCGCGTGCTGACGTGCAATCAACGGCGACCCCTCTTGCGCAACGACCAGACCGCAAAAACTGAAAAGCAACATCAGAGGACGAACCATTCGGACGTGGCCTCCCATTATTACTAAAGGCAGCGGGGAGGGTTTATTATTCGGTTCCAAGTGCCTGTTCCATTTCGAGACCATTAATATCTTGAGTCCGTAGAGCGTTGCTTACGATATCGGGGCGAGGAAGTTTCATCAGATGGACAGCGGCGATTTTTTCCGGTCCGGGGTGAAAAAAAACTTGCTCCGTTGGGCACCCGCGGTTATGTTACTATTGAGGCGCGAAATAGTTTACGCATCGCTCCAGCATTTGCAAGAAATGACTCCTCGAGATGATCGGGAAATGATCAGCGACTTCGTTTTTTTGGTGGCCTTGGAAAAACCGCCGAAGAAGACCAGCCTTCGCGCCTTAGATATCAGCGGAGAACGTGGAACACTCTGGAATCCAACGACTGGACTTGAAACCTACGGAGCTGTCCACCAGTAAGCGAACTCTGGTTCCGGCGTTTTTTCCACAGCCTTGATTTTTCTTTTCGTTCTTTTCTTTGCATCAAGGCAAAGAAAAGAACATCTCGGGTTGTGAATCCATCGTCGATGGATAGGGCTGCTGCCAACAATTTCGTGCTCCCTCTAGTAATCCAGGGGAGTGTTTGACGAAAGGAAACGATTTGAAGAAGGTCCTGCTCGGACTCACGGCGGCCGGTGTGCTGAGCCTCGCCATCGGACTGGCTACGGACCGCTCCAAACCGGCCGAAGAGGCGACATCGGCCGGTGCCGTACCATTGTTCGACTCGATCTCCCTGCCCGCCCTCGCCAGCCTGGAGGGAAACGGCGGAGACCTCAAGCCCGGCCGGGTACTCGACCGCAACGAGGCCTATACCCGATATTACATCACCTACCGCGGCGGGGAACTCACGATCAGCGGCATTATGAACGTGCCTACGGGTAAAGGTCCGTTTCCGGTTCTCATTCTCAACCACGGCTTCATTCCGCCCCGCATTTACACCAACGGCCGCGGCCTGAAGCGGGAGCAGGATTATTTGGCGCGAAAGAAGTTCGTCGTGATCCATCCCGACTATCGAAACCACGCCGACTCCGACAAAGACACGCTGAACGATCTGAAGTTTCGACTGGGATATACCGAGGACGTGCTCCATCTCGTGGATGCGGTCCGCGGTTCCGATCTGCCGTATTTCGACAAGGAGCGCATCGGGATGATGGGCCATTCGATGGGCGGAGGCATTGCCATGAACATCATGGTCACGCGGCCGGATCTGGTCAAGGCGATCGTACTGTATGCACCGGTGAGCGCCGATGCGGCCGACAATTTTTATCGCTGGACCGCCCGCAGCGAGGCCGGACGAAAGATCCTGGATCGGTATGGCAGCCCCGCGTCCGCCCCGGATTTTTGGAGGAACCTCTCGGCGATGTCGTTCCTCGACCGTACGACCGCACCGGTACTGATCCACCACGGTATGCGGGATGAGAGTTGTCCTCCGGAATGGTCGGTGCGCCTGACGGACAGCCTGCAGGCATACGGAAAGACCGTCACCCTGCACACGTACGACGGAGAAAAACACGAGCTAATCGACCGGTGGCCGCTGATGATGCAGCGGACGGCGGATTTCTTCAATCAGTACCTCCGCCCGAGGCCGTGAACGTATGAAGAGAGAAGCCTGTCTGTTCTGCGGAAGACACGAGGGGTTCGTGTTCGTGCACGGACATTATCACTGTGTCCGCTGCAACAGCGTGCAGGTGCGCTGCTGCGGAGGCGAGACTGCGCAATCCATCCCCCGCGGATTGAAAAGCTTCTAAAGGAGATCGATGAACATGGAGAAGTTCGTGCGTCGGCTGCTGCCGCAACTGATCGGTTTCGGGTTAATGGTGGTCGGCTGGTACATCAGCATCATCAACGTGGGCCTGGACAAGTTCATGGGTGCGACGATCGTCACGAGGTGGACACTGGCCGGGCTTGCCTCGATCCTTCTCGGCGCCTACCTGCCGCAGATCTGGATCTGGGTATTGAACCGGATGGGGAAATAGCTCCGCAACCATCCTTACCTCCCCCGTTCACGCGTAGGTCAACCGCTCCGACGGCAACAGGACTTCAAAGACCGAGCCTTCGCCGGGCGTCGACCGCACCTCGATCTTCCCGCCGTGGCGTTGAACGATCCCGTACGCCTCGGACAGTCCCAGACCGTACCCTCTCCCTACCTCGCGTGTCGTGAAAAACGGATCGAAAATCTTGTCGACATGCTCGGGGGGAATACCCACGCCGTTGTCCCGGATCCGAATCGTAACCCAGCGCCGCTGGCCAACCGTCTGCTCGCCGGTTGAAATCCATATCGTTCCACCGTCCGCGCGTTTGTCCTGGATCGCCTGAACGGCGTTGGTCAGTAGGTTCAGGATGGCCAGGTGAAATTGTCCGGTGAAGAGTCGAACCGGCGGAAGTTGTGCGAACTCGGTCCGTATGGCAATCGAAGGGAACTGGCCGAGGAACAGGTCGACGATCGTCTGAATCGACTGGGTCAGGTCCACGGTCCGCTCTTCCGGAGCGTCGAGATTGGAGAAGCGGAATAAATTACTCAGGATCTTCTTGATCCGCTGACCGCCGCCCATGGAAGCCTGCAGGGAGCGCTCCAACTCCTCGCGGTCCATGCTCCCCGTTTCACGCAACAAACCCTGGGCGTGTTCCAGATTGCCCAGCATCACGCCGAGCGGGTTGTTGAGTTCGTGGGCCATGCCCGCCACGAGACGGCCCAGCGACGCCATCTTCTCGGCACGCATGATCTGCAGTTGCTGCTGCTTGATCTGCTCGTTCTTCTCGCGGATTTCCCGTGTCCGGCTTTCCACAAGTCGTTCGAGTTCGGCTTGCCGCTTTTCGATCGCGCGCATGCGTCCCCGGTAGATGAAGATCGCCCCCGCCGCTAACAGGGCCAGTCCCGCAAGTTTGAACCACGTCGCCTTCCAGAACGGCGGATGCACGATCAGGGGAACTCGCAGCACCCGGTCGCTCCAGATGCCGTCCGGGTTCGCCGCACGTACTTCGAAAACGTACTCGCCGCCGGGCAGGTTCGTGTAGGAAACAAATCTCCGCGTCGTGGCCAGTTGCCAGCGGTCGTCCAGTCCGACCAGACGGGAGGAAAATGTGTTTCGCTCGGGTTGCGTGAAATCCAGCGCAGTGAATTCCAGCTCGATCCGGTTGTCCGGCTCGAACAAGTCGATCGTCGGGACCGTCTGTCCGTTCAGCGGCGCGAAGACCGCACTGTCCCGGATTTTCCAGGAAGTCAGCACGACGGGGGGTTGATACGTGCCGGTCCTCAGGCTGTCGGGATTGAAACGGTTGTACCCGTTGATACCGCCGAACCACAGGTCGCCGCGTGAGTCCGCGAGGAAGGCGCCGGTGAATTCGTTGCTTTGCAGACCATCCTGCGCCGTGTACGTCCGGACGGATTCGTTGACCGGATCGAAGCGAACGAGACCGCGGTGCGTGGTCATCCAGAGATAACCCGGCCGGTCTTCCACGATGGCGTACACGACGTTGCTCGGCCATCCGTCCTGTTCCGTGTACCTCTTCCACGTATTCCCGGCGAGATCCAGCCGATTGAGTCCTCCGCCATACGTGCCGATCCATACGGTTCCCCTGCGGTCGCGATGCACCGCATAGACGCGGTTATCGGACAGTCCGGACGGATTGGAATCGTGATGCGTATAGTGCACGGTTTGCTGGGTCCGCGGGTCGAAAGCGTACAGCCCCTGGCCTTCCGTGCCCACCCAGATGCGCCCGTCGCGGTCTTCGTACAGTACGTACACAAGCGCCGACAGCGACGGGCCGTCCGGGTCCCGCTCCAGCGGGACACGTTCCACCTTTCCCGATGCCGCCGGACGGCGGAACACGCCCGAACCCCACGTTCCGATCCAGAGGTGACCGCCGCGGTCTTCCAGCAACGCGGACGCCGAAGGATACCTTCCGCCGGGCGTGGTCGTCACAGCGATCTCGACTGCGGCAAACGGAGTTCCTCGAACCGACACCGCCAGCGGTCTATACAGCGTGCCTGCCCACAGACGGCCGGAACGGTCTTTGCACAGCGACCACACGTACGAACTCATGAAGCCCGCCGTCGGCACTCGGGTTACAGCCCCGGAACGATCGTGGCGGAAGAGACCGCTGCCCCACGTACCGACGAACACGCTTCCACCATCGCCTTCTGCGAACGACCACACCGTGCGGTTGCTTTCTTTTTCGTGGGGGGCAGGCAGCGAATAATGGCGGAACCGGTTCCGGCCCAAACCGCCCGGGTGGAACCTGCACACACCGCCCAGGCTCGTTCCTATCCACAGGTTGCCCGCCCGGTCCTGGTAGATGGCCCGCACGTCGTTCGCCGGGAGCGAGTTCGGATCGGACGCGTTGAACGTGTAGCGCTCGAAAAGCATGGTGCCGGCATCGTTCCCGCGTGCCCGATTCAACCCACCACCCGTGCCGACCCACATCGTACCCGCCCTGTCGCGGAAAATCCGCAGCACTCGGTCGTCCGAGAGGCTGCCCGGTACGTCGGACCGATACGCGTGCCGGACGAACCGGCCGGGCGATGTCATGACATTCAGTCCGCCTCCCAATGTACCGATCCAGAGCCTGCCGTCGGCATCCTGCCCCAGATCGATCACGGAATTCTCACTGAGCGAATGCGGATCGGCCGCGTCACGTACGTACGTCGTGGCGTGTCCGTTGCGGCGATCCAGGCGCACGAGTCCGCGGGAGGTCCCGGCCCACACTACGTCGTTGCCGATCCACACGGCGTTCACCTGCGGAGGCGGTTCCCGTCCCAACGGCATGCGACGGATTCTTCCGCCGGCCAGCTCCACGACGTCGAGTCCCCCGTTGGTGCCCACCCACAGCAGACTGTCGCCGTCAAGGCTCAGGCAGAGGATCCGATTGTGGCTGAGCGAGGCTGGATCCGCCGGGTGGTGCCGGTAGACCGTGACATGCGGCGGATCCTGCGCGGCGTCGATGCGGTGCAGTCCTCCGGCATCGGTTCCTACCCACAGTACGCGCCCGCGCTGCCAGACGAAACACATGATGAAATTGTCCGTGACCAGCGGCGACGGTCCGGAATTGCGAAACACACGGAACTCATAGCCGTCGAACCGGTTGAGTCCGTCGGCGGTGGCGAGCCACAGGAACCCGTCTTCGTCCTCACCCAGGTCGAACACCTGGCTCTGCGACAGGCCCTCGTCGAGCGAGTATCGGTCGAACTTCAGCGGCATCTCCTGCGCCGCGGCGAAAGAGGCCGGGAGAACCAAGCCGATGAGCCATCGGACAACGCCGGAGAACGGTCGCACCATGCATCAAGTGTTGGTTTGGGTCAGGAACTGATAGATCGCCGAAAAATCCCTGTCGGCAAAGCCGCGGCCGCGCGCGAGTCCGTAGACCTGCTTCGCCGCGCCGAGCAACAGCAGCGGCACGACGTTCTCGTACGCCGCCTCGTCGGCCAGCTGCAGGTCCTTGTGCATCCACTGCAGGGGAAATTCGGGTTCGTAGTCTCCCCGTTCGATCTTGCCGCGTTTGAGCCCGAGGAACGGCGCCGTCACGGGGAGGTTGAGCAGCGTATCGAGCAATGTTTTCTGTGAAAGGCCGAGCGCCTGGCCCAGCACGAGCCCTTCGGCGAAGGCCAGCATCGACGAGGCGAGCATCGAATTGACCACGAGTTTCATGGACGCTCCGCAACCGTGGCCGCCGACGTGCACAATCGCACGGCCCATTGCTTCGAACAGCGGCCGGCACGTTTCGACGTCTTCCGCTTCGCCTCCCACGAGAAAGACCAACTGTCCGTTCTCCGCAGGAATCTTCGAGCCGGCCACGGGGGCATCGAGGAACCTAATACCTTTGCCGCGGCAAAGGCCGGCCATCCGGTGCGACAGCGCCGGGCTCACGGTGGAGCAGTCCACCCAGATCGCGTCCGGCCGCAGGGCGTTCACGAAGCCGCTTTCCCCCAGCGCCTTCACTTCGACCACCTCCGGCGTAGAGAGCATGGTGAACAGCACGTCGCATTCTGCCGCGGCATCGGCCACGCTGGGCGCCCAGTCCGCGCCTGCATCGAGCAAGGCCCGGGCCTTGTCGAGCGTGCGATTGTGAACGATCAGATCAAATCCCTTTTTCTGTAGATTGGCCGCCATGCGGCTTCCCATGATGCCAAGACCGATGAATCCGATTTTCATGTGTACCTCGTGTGTTGGAATGTCCGGCCGTGGGCCAGCGCTGCAAGGTGATCGTCAACCGGTGATCCGGAGTGTACCTCACAATATCAAAATCGCCCGCGTCTTTCAAGGACGAAAACGGGTTTCTATTGTTGGTCATGGGCCATGCACGCTCAACCCCTCTACTGGCTCAGTATTCGGAATTCGTCGGGCCACCTGCTCGATGCGGCTCTCACTCTGCGTTTATCGACTGACCGTAAGTTGAAGCTTGTTTTACCGATCCAGGAAATGTACACTCTGTATGTACGCTGTGTGTGTGCCGTCGGGCAGGTTTCATAGTCGAAACGCTTCTCTTTTCGTTAACCTATTCCCTGAAAGGAGCGATATGAGAAAACTGGTTGGGACACTTTTTCTTGCAGCAGTCCTGTTGGGCTGCGCAGAATCGGAAAACAAGCCTTTCCATTCTCTGATTTTCGTATCAAATGTCGATTCCGACGATATCTCCGTAATCGACGCCGTGACGATGGAAGTCACCACCCTCAATGCAACCGCCTTGTCTTTTGGCCTGAACGAACCCAGAAATCTTGCTGCGGACGGCAGCGGCGCGGTTGTCTACATTCCGGGACGCTTTTCGAATAATATTGTCGTTCTGGATGCCTCTGCACCCGCTTTGGAGCAGGAGATTGCCGGTACCGATTTCGACGAGCCCTATGCGGTCGCGTTTTCTGCCACCGAAGCATGGGTGGTCAACAAAAAGGGCGGCGGGAGCTCCGTTGGCTCCGTGACGGTCATCAACATATCGTCTCGTGAGGTTGTTACGACGATCGATGATTCTTCGTTTTCCTCTCCGGAAGGTATTGCCATCGCCAACGGAAAGGCCTATGTGGCCAACCGTGGCAACGGCGCCGTCTCCATCGTGAGCATCTCGACCCGCTCCGTCCTTGACACCCTGATGCCGGGAGGAGAACCCCGCTACGCCGTCGCTACATCTGGCGGGGAATTCGTTTTCATTTCCAACTCTTCAGGAACCATCACAAAGATCAGAACCTCCGACGATGCCGTGGTCGGAACCGTAGGTGTGTACGGCAGTCGCAATCTGGCTCTGTCGCCTGACGGAAGCAAGCTGTACGCCGGAACGCAAAGTAATTCGATCGCCATTGTCAACACCGGCACATCCGATATAACCACGCTCACCGTACCCGGTGCGTTTTCCATTTACGGTGTCGCCATAGCCCGATCGGGTGACAGAGGATTTGCGACGGACGAGTCGAGAGACGTTGTGTATGTTTTCGATGCCGCGATGGATACCCTACTGACCGCAGCGGGCAATCCCATAGAGCTTTCCGTCGGAAGTACACCGAGAGCGCTCGCAGCCAACTGATCAGGCCGCCGGTCCGTCCGAAGGTCGCGACCCATCCACAAACGGAGGAGCGTTACCCGTCTCCCCTCTTTGCCGTATCATCGGCAAGGAGGGGTACGGGGCACTTGACGCCTAAGTGATCGTATAGCCTCCGCACGAAGCAAGGGCTCGTCCCTTATGGACTTCAGAGCCTCTTGCCCGACCTGCAACAAATAACCACCGGCACCCCTCTTGACTGAACAGTCCCGTGGGAACGAGATGCTGTGGACAAACACCATGGAAAGTGGATGACCGTCTCGTAGGACGGAGGGACGAAATAGGTTTTGGAACGGTTCGCCGGTCACCGCAGCAGGAAAACACCAACCGTCGAACCGGCCAAACGTCGGATGGCAGTTGATCTCCGTTCAGGTGGGAAGGGTATTGCCGTAGTGCGGGAACGCCTACAACGTCTTCACATGCACTTCGTCGTGGCCTTCGATAGGCTCGAGATGGGTAAGGATTTCGACTTCTTCGGGAAAGGTTTGCTGGATGCGCTTTTCGATGCCGGTGGCCTGTTCGTGCGCCTGGGCGATCGAGATGCCGGCGGGGAACAACAGGTGCACTTCGATATTGAGTTTCGTCCCCGCGTTGCGGTGGCGCAGATCGTGATAGCGTATGCCGAGCCGCCCGGCCTCTTCTTCCAGCAGCGCCACGAGCCGCTCGTGCACGCCGGGGTCGGCCTCGTCCATGAGTCCGCCGACCGACCGCCGCATGAGCTTCCCTCCGGACCAGAGGATGTTCAATGCGACGAGGATCGCGACGATCGGATCGAACTCCCGCCGGCCCGTGGCCATTACGAGCGCCAATCCGACGATTACTCCGAGGCTCGTCCAGCTGTCCGTCAGGACGTGCTTTCCGTTGGCTTCGAGGATGAGGAACGGTACTTCCTGCCCTTGTGCACGAGATACCATCCGAGCACGGCGTTGACGACGGTGGCCAGCGCGACCCAGAGGGTCCCTTCGTCGATGCGCTCGATCTTCAGCCCTGCGATCCATTTCATCACCGCTTCGTAGAGGATAAAGAGCGCGGCAATTACGATCATCGCGCCTTCGAAGCCCGCAGAGAAGAAACTGATCCGGTCGTGGCCGAATTGATGTCCCTGGTCGGGCGGCTGCGCGCTGAGCCAGAGGCTGTACGCCGCAAACGAGACGGCCAGCACATGGACGACCGACTCCGCCGCATCGGACAGAATGGCCGCGGAGCCCGTGATGAGATACGCATAGACCTTGGAGGCGAACATGAAAAAACCCACCCACAACGACCATCGCATCGCGGTGCGCGTATCGCGTAACGCGCGCTCATCGCGTTCGGGCGAGTCCAGCAAACGGTGGGGGTTAGCGGGAGACATGAAAGGTGACCCGGAGACTATGCGCTCACTCGCGCGATGGCCGTCCGCAGCCGCCGCACGACGGCTTCACGCCCCAGAACCTCGAGCATCTCGAAGAGGCCCGGGCCGAGCGTAACGCCGGACACCGCCAGCCGAACGGGATGAATCAGATCGCTGGCCTTGATCGAAAGCGCCTCGGCGCAATCACGGAACACGGCCTCGAGCGCGTCGTGGGTAAACGACGGGACTTTATCCAATTCATCGGTCAAACGAACGAGATGGGACTTCGTCTCGGGTTTCCATCGCTTTCGGACGCCGTCGGGATCATACGAGTCGGGATCTTGGAAGAAGTAACCGGAGAACGTTACGATCTCGCCGACGAAGTTGATCCGCTCCTTCATCAAGGCAATGACCCGGAGAACGTACTCCCGCGGAAACGAAGAGAGACCCGATCGCTCGAGTTCCCCGGACAGCAGTTCGTAGATTTCATCGTCCGTCTTGCGGCGGATGTGCATCGTATTGAGCCAGTTCAGCTTCTCGAGATTGAATACGGCGCCGGCCTTGTGGATCCGGTCGATCGAAAACTCGCGGATGAGCTCCTCCATCGTGAAAATTTCGCGCTCGTCGCCCGGGTTCCAACCGAGCAGCGCGATGAAATTCACCAGCGCTTCGCGCAGATATCCTTTCGGAGGATAGGCGCGGGCCTCGACGTCACCCTGACGCTTGCTCATCTTGCTGCGGTCCGGGTTGAGCAGCAGAGGGAGGTGGGCGAACTGCGGGACTTCCCAGCCGAAGTACCGGTACAGCAGCACATGCTTGGGCGTGCTGGACACCCATTCCTCGCCGCGGATGACGTGGGAGATTTGCATGTAGTGATCGTCGACGACGTTGGCGAGATGATACGTGGGATAGCCGTCCGACTTGAGCAGCACCTGGTCGTCGATGTTGAAACTGGAGAACGCGACCTCGCCTCGGATGAGATCGCTGAAACCCACCGTGGCATCGTCGGGCACTCTCATTCGGACCGTGTGCGGCTCCCCCGCTTCGAGTTTCTTCCGCGCCTCCTCGGCAGACAACCTCAGGCACGTCCGGTCGTACTTCGGCGGCAGTTTGGATTTCTCCTGGAACTTCCTCATCTGGTCGAGCCGTTCGGCCGTGCAGAAGCACCGGTATGCCTTGCCCTCCTCGAGCAGGCGATCCACGTGCTGCCGGTACAGGTCCAGCCGCTCCGACTGGTAGTACGGCCCGAACGGCCCTCCGACGACCGGCCCTTCGTCGACTTCGATGCCCGCCCAGTTCAACATGTGCATGAAATCCTCGACGGCGCCCTCGACGTATCGCGAGCGGTCTGTGTCCTCGACGCGAAGGACGAACTTACCGTCGTGATGGCGGGCAAACAGGTAATTATAGAGGGCTGTTCTCAAACCGCCGATGTGCAAAAAGCCTGTGGGGCTGGGTGCGTATCGCACGCGGACTTCCGTCGACATGCCTGCTCCGTGGGTGCTCTGTGGTTAGGTTAGTTTCTGGCGGATGCGCTCAAGGAGAACACGGGCAACGGCCTCCTTGCTCACCAGCGGGAGCCGTTCGGCTCCTTGTCCGTCGATGAGCGTGACCGCATTGGTGTCCGTTTCGAAACCTGCGCCCGGCTCGCGCGGATTATTGGCCACGACAAGGTCGAGGTGTTTGTCCTTCAGCTTTGCCGTGGCACGCTCGACGAGGTCTTCCGTCTCCAGTGCAAAACCGACCAGGACCCTGCGGCCTTTCTTGCTGCCCAACCGCGCCAGGATATCCGTCGTCGGGACGAGTTCCAGCTGCGGGGCCGCGTTCGCCTTCTTGATCTTCTGCGCTTCCGTGCGGGCCGGTTTGAAATCGGCCACGGCGGCGGCCATGACGACCGCATCGCACGCTTCCGCCAATTCCGCCACCCGCGCAGCCATATCGTCGGCCGAAGTGACGGTAACGAACTTCACGTCCGGCGGCGGGGTCAGATGCGACGGGCCGCTTACGAGTACGACCTCGGCTCCGCGCAGGACCGCCTCACGCGCGATCGCGTAGCCCATTCTGCCCGAGGAGAGGTTCGTCAACACTCGCACGGGATCCATGAACTCACGTGTCGGACCAGCGGTCACAAGTATCTTCCTTCCGCGGAACGCGTCGTCTCCAAGGAGCACCTTTTCCGTCTCCCAGTAGATGCGCTCCAGGTCGGCCAGACGGCCGATGCCCTCGTATCCCTCAGCGAGGAAACCGAATTCGGGCTCGACGAACCTTACGCCATGCGTTCGCAGTTTCTGCACATTCTCCTGCACGATCGGATTCGTCCACATCCCGTCGTTCATGGCCGGCGCCAATACCGTCGGCTTGCGGCAGGCCAGTGCGATCGTGGACAGCACGTCGTCCGCGATGCCGTGCGCCATCTTACCGATGATGTTCGCGGTGGCCGGTGCGATCAGCATCACGTCGGGCCATTGGGCCAGACGGATGTGCACGGTGCCCGTTGGCTCTGAAAAAGGATCGTAGGGGGGAAAAAGTTCGGTGGTGACGTTGTGGTTCGAAAGTGTCTCGACGGTCAGCGGGGTGACGAATTCACACGCTGTGCGGGTCATGACGGCACGCACCTCGGCGCCGCCCTTCACGAAGTGCCTGATGGCCTCACACGTTTTGTAAGCGCTGATCCCGCCGGAAATCCCGAGAAGAATTTTCTTTCCCCGGTAGCGTGCGCCGTCGTCGACCGATGGGTCCATAGGGCACTCGCCACTCCCTTACTCGTCTTCCTGCTCGATGTATTCGTATTCGATGGAGTTGGCTACGAGTTCGTTCAGCGCCTGCACTACGGGCTTAGGCAGTTTGTCGAGATCGACCAGGTCTTCCCGGTTTATTTCCGTTTCCTCCGTCTCGTTGACTTCCGTTCCTTCCGTCAACGTACGAACCTGAACCATCTGGTCATCGTTGATCTGCCTTGCGCGCTTGGCTGCTATGATGACAGCCTCGTACACATTCTGCACCTTACCTTCGATACGGTCGAAGGGAAAAGCTTTGACCGGCATGCACTTACTCCTTCTTGCTGTGAGGATTCTTCGCAAAGCCAACCCGAGTGTTAGGTCCCAACCCGGCACCCAATTCGGGCTGCAAATATATGATATTTAATGCCGCTAAGCAATACCTAAAAACAACCCAATAAGCATTTGCGCAGTCTGGAGTTTATTCTATATAAAACAATTATTTGCGATAGATTTCAGTCACTGCGAGACAGCTTGGACTTATGTGCTTTATTGTTAATTACTTAGCTGCGGGAGCGCGCGGTTTACGATGCGGTATTTTCGGTGCGATCGCAAAAACCCTACGCAAGCAAGCAATGATTTAACAATAGTATACAACGTCAATTCCTCTCATGTGGATAAAAAAACTTGACAATCATAGACCCTTTCTTAAATTAACGATTGTGTGGAGTTGAGAGAGGATTCTGTGAATAACTTGTGGAATGTTAATAAGATGTTTCGTAATTGGTCTCGCCTGTTAATAATCCCGAAACACTGAATGGTGCAGATTTCTTCACGCGATATTCACAAGTTATTGTTTAGTAATCAATTACGCTTCTCTCGGTTCCTTTCCAGTCTTCCACTACATATCCTCCTGGGTATAGCTGTTCTTTAATTTTCAATCATCACTGAAATGTGAATAAGTGTCTTGAAGAGGGGAGCATGGTCGAATACTCGTTGGCGCAGAATTACTCTGCAAGCTTAGGTCAACACCATGGGGATGGGAGTTCGGAAGGGGTTCTTCAGATGGCAGAAGACGCTGCAACGCCCAAGATGGTCTGGGCGCAGTGTTGTGACATCATCAAAAGCCAGATCCCCAGTCCTTCGTACCGGACCTGGATCAATCCGATCGTACCGCTGAAGATTGAGGATCAGAAACTGGTCGTGGCCATACCCAACCAGTTCTTCATCGAATGGCTGGAGGGACGTTACAGTCATCTGATCCAGTCGGCGCTGACGCTTGTGGTAGGTAACCACTTCGGCATCAGGTACGTCGTCAAGGAACATGACACCGCTCAGGCCGGTAACGGCCAGGACACCGGCGAGGCGCTGGCGTCCGTTCCGGTCGTTCCCATCCGCGTACTCGAATCCAGGGACGACCCGTTCGAGTCCAACCTCAACCCGCGGTACACCTTCGACAACTATATCGAGGGCAACGGCAACAAGTTTGCCCGCGCCGCGGCGCTCGCGGTGTCGGAAAAACCCGGAAAGACGTCGTTCAATCCGCTGGTCATCTACGGAGGGGCCGGGCTCGGAAAGACCCACCTCATCCAGGGCATCGGCAACTACGTCAAGGCGAACTACCCGGACAAACGCATTGCGTACGTCACGAGCGAGAGTTTTACCAACGACTTCGTGACCGCCATCCGCAACGACAAGGTCCAGGAGTTCAGCCGCCTGTACCGCAATTTCGATCTCCTGATGGTGGATGACATTCAGTTCTTTGCCGACAAAGGCAAAACGCAGGAAGAGTTCTTCCACACCTTCAACACGCTTCACCAGATGGGCAAACAGATCGTACTCACGTCGGACCGCCCGCCGAAGGAACTCAAACACGTGGAGGAACGCCTCATTTCGCGATTCCAGTGGGGTCTCGTCACCGACATTCAGCCGCCGGATCTCGAGACGCGCATCGCCATCCTCCAAAAGCGCAGCGAGGAGGACGGCGTCTACCTGCCGCCCGATGTGTGCGAATTCGTGGCCATGAACATCACGTCCAATATCCGCGAACTGGAGGGTTCGCTGATCAAGTTGCTGGCGTACGCTTCCATCGCCAACACCGAACTGAGCCTCGACCTGGCCAAGTCGGTCCTCAAGGACACGATCGCGGTCAAGAAGAAGAACCTGTCCATCGAGATGGTGCAGAAGACCGTGGCGGACTACTACGGAATTGCGGAAGATCTGCTCAGGGCCAAGACGCGCAAGAAAGAGGTCGCCGAGGCGCGCCAGATCTGCATGTTCCTAATCAAGGAAGTGCTGGGATGCTCTCTAAAGACCATCGGTCTTCATTTCGGCGGGCGCGACCACTCGACGGTCATCCACGCCTGCCGGCTCGTCGAAGAATGGGCGGCGGAAAATCCCAAAGTGCGTGACGATCTCGAAACGATCAAGCGCAAGATCGAGCTGGCCGGATTTTGAAGGATCCTTTCACCTGATCCCACCAAAGAAGGGGCCTGTTCGTCAGGTCCCCTTTTTTTTGATCGGAAGTCTGAGTGTGAATTCGCTGCCCTCGCTTTCCGTGGATCGCACCGTAAGATCGCCGCGGTTGATGTATGCCAGATCGCGCGCAATGGGCAGTCCCAGGCCGGCCCCCTGCTGCTCCATCTCCGACCGGTTTACCTGGTAGAACTTCTCGAAAATGTACGAGATCTTGTCGGCCGGGATGCCAATGCCCGTGTCTTTGATGCAGATAAAGACGTCCTCGTCGTCCTGTTCGCACCGGATATGCACGGTCCCTTGCGGTTTGTTGAATTTCACGGCATTGTGGACCAGGCGTTCGATGACGTCGGCGAACTGGTCCACGTGTATTTCGACGGGAGGCAGCGGCGTACCGAGATCGGCGGTCAGGCGGATACCGGCGGCGGAGGCCATCTTCTCCAGCTTGGGCAGCAGGTGGCGCAGGATGTAACTCACGTCCACTTCCTGTTTCGCTTCTTTGAACTCCTTGATCGCATCGCCCGCCGCTATGCGCGCGGAGATGAGAAAGTCCTTCAAGAGCCCATCGAGCCTCTCCCCACTCCGCTGAATCCGCATCAGCAGTTCCTGCAATTCCGTCGGCTTGAACTCCATGCTGTCGTCGAGCAAAAGGTTGGTGGTGAGCTTAATGATGAAGAGAGGAGTGTTGACCTCGTGGGTGATCGTGGAGAGAATTTCCCGCTTCAGATGGTCCACCTCGTTCATCGCCTGATGGTGGGCCGACGAGCGGATTTCCTGCACCCGTTTCAGCTTGCCCCGAATGGACACAAGCAGATCTTCTTGTTCGATCGGCTTGGTCAGGAAATCGTCCGAACCGATCTCCTTGCTGTGCCGGCGTTTTTCGATGTCGGAGTGGGCCGTCAGAAAAATGAACGGTATGGAGCGGAGATGTTCGAGCTTCTTCACCTGGTCGTAGAGTTCGAAGCCGTCCATGTTGGGCATAGAGATGTCGCTCACAATGAGGTCGGGGGTGAACTGCTTGAGTTTTTCCAGGGCATCGAAGCCGTTGACGGCAAGCGTCACATCGTAATGGCTCCGGCTCAGGTAGATGTTGATCAGCTGGCGGTTCTGGAAGTCGTCCTCGACGACCAGGATCTTGATGTGCTCTTCCGCCATGGCGGCACCTCTTTCAACTGACCCGGCTGCCCTCGGTCACGGGCGCTTCCGGGATCAGCACTTTTAGTTGTTCGTCGTCGCCGACGGTCAATAGCATGCCCTGCGATTCAACGCCGCGGATTCTCGCCGGCTTCAAGTTGACCACGACGATCACCTGGCGCCCGACGAGTTCTTCCGGTCTGTAATGCTGCGCGAGGCCAGACACGATCTGCCGTTTCTCGAATCCGAGATCGACCTGCAGTTTCAGGAGTTTATCCGAACCCTTGATCTTCTCCGCCTCCAGCACGCGTGCGGTGCGCAGGTCCAGTCTGGCGAATTCGTCGATCGATACGGCGGCAAGAAGCGGCGCGGTCCGGACGGGCTCCTCCCGTGCTTCTTTCGTGTCGAGCACGGCTCTGAGCCGGGCCGTCTGCATTGCGATCGCGCCGTCCTCGATTTTGGGGAACACAATCTCCGGCTGGCCGAGTACATGGCCCTCCGCCAGAAGCTCGACACCGATCGCCGACCAGCGCTGTCCCACCACCGATCCCGGCAGACCCAGCATGCGCCAGACCTTCTCGGAAGTGAACGGCAGGAACGGGTGCATCAGGACGGCCAGTGCTTTCACGACCTGCAGGCCGACATGGATCGAGGCTTCGCAGGCCGCACGATCGGTTTTGACCGTTTTCCACGGCTCGCTGTCGTTGAAATGTTTGTTGGCCGCACGCGAGAGGTCCATGAAGCGGCGGCATGCGTCCCTTATTCGGAACCGCTCGATGAACTCACCCACCTCCGTCCGCGCCTTTCGCACTTCGTCGAGCATTTCCCGGTCCGGCCCGGCCGGCTTGTGCGCGGCCGGGACCTTTCCGTCGAACTGCCTCCGCGTGAACGTGAGGATGCGGTTGACGAAATTGCCCAGAATATCGGCGAGTTCGTTGTTGTTGCGCGCCTGGAAATCGCGCCAGGAGAAATCCGAGTCCTTGTTTTCGGGCAGGATCGAAGCCAGCGCGTACCGCAGCGGGTCCGGGTCGAACGCGTCCAAATAGTCCCGCACCCACACGGCATAGTTGCGGCTCGTCGAGAGTTTCTCGCCCTCGAGGTTGAGGAATTCGCACGCCGGAATCTCGGAAACGAGCACATACCGCTCGTTCTGCCGGCCGCGGTTGTATGCCATCGTGATGGCCGGAAACACGATCGCGTGGAACACAATGTTGTCTTTTCCAATGAAGTGGACCAGTTTGGTATCTTCACGGAGCCAGTAGTCCTTCCAGCGGTCCGGTTGGCCGATATGACGGGCCCATGCCTTCGTGGCGGAGATGTACCCCAGCACGGCCTCGAACCACACGTAGAGCACCTTGCCCGCGGCCCCTTCCAGCACCCGTCCCTTACGGTCCCGTTCGGGCACGGGCACACCCCACTCGAGATCGCGCGTGATCGCCCGGTCCGTCAAGCCTTGTCGAAACCACCCCTGGCAGTAGTTGATCACGTTGTCCTTCCAGTCTTTCTTCTCCCCGATCCACCGCTCCAACTCTGCCTGGAACTCGCCGAGCGGCAGGTACCAATGCGTGGTCTCGCGCGCCACGGGTGTTGTGTTCGTCACCTTGCTTCGCGGATGGATCAACTGCATCTGGTTCAGATACGAACCGCATCGTTCGCACTGGTCGCCGCGGGCCTCGGTGAAACGGCACACGGGACACGTGCCTTCAACATAGCGGTCGGAGAGGAACATCCCCGCCTGCTCGTCGAACCATTGCATCTCGGGCTTTCTGCGGAGGATGCCTTTCTCCTCCAGATCCAGAAAGAACCCCTGCGCAGTCTCGTGGTGAACGGGATCCGAAGTGCGCGAGTAGAAATCGAAGCTGATGCCCATGCGGGCAAATTCATCCTGAATGATCTTCGTGTACCGGTCGACCAGGTCGCGTGGTGAAGCGCCCTCTTTTTCGGCCTGGATGGTAATGGGCACACCGTGTTCGTCGCTGCCGCAAATGTAGAGCACATCGCGACCCGTAAGACGCTGGTACCGGACGTAAATATCCGCCGGCAGATAGGCGCCCGTCAGGCGACCGATGTGGCTGGGACCGTTGGCGTAAGGCAACGCGCTGGTGACAAGAATTCGTTGATGCGGTTTGTCGCTCATGGTCGTTTCGGTGGATGAACGGCGGATCGCAGGCCGGTCCGGCTCATGCCGGATACACAACTTCCTGCTGCGCGCAGATCAGGCCGAGGGAGGCGTACCTGGATTGCAGATCGTTCTGGATCCGATCCAGTTCGCTGTCCGTTCGCAGGGGTTCGTGGTGGGTTAGGATCGTCTTCCCGGCTGTTATTTGCAGGGCATTCCGGCAGGCCATGTCGAACGTACTGTGGCCCCATCCGGCACGCGTTCGATACTCGTCGTCCAGGAACATTGCATCGTGGATCAGCACATCGCAGCCGTGCGCCCAGGCAACGAAATCGCGGTTCGTCGCGTTGTCGATCGCCTCGTGATCGCTCGCATAAACAAGGGACGAAGTGCCGTCCGAGATGCGGAAGGCGTAACAGGGATCCGTATGATTAAGCGGCTTGAAGGAGACCGTGAAACCGTTGATAACGGCATCGTGGGTCAGGCGGTGGAAGGAGAATTTCGAATTCAACGCTTCCCATCCGTTGAACGGTCCGTACGAACCGTCGAAATAGATATCCATGACTTCCTGCAGTTGCTCGGCTTTGAACGGGGAGTAGAAGTGATTAACGCTTTTCGGATGATGCACGGGTCCGAAATAATTGAGGCCTTGAATGTGGTCCCAATGAAAATGGGAAATCAGAATATGAAATTCGCCCATTTTGTTTTCCAGGGCGTCCGAATAGAACCCGATGCCGAATCCCGCATCGATGACGAGGCTTCGCTCGCCGCTGCGCACTACGACGCACGGCGTATGGGCGCCGTACTTGAGGATGTCCTCCCCCGGAGCACTGATGGATCCGCGGGTCCCGTAGAAAATGACTTCTAGAGCCATGCGTCTTCCCCCTCCCGCATGGCGCCGACTTCGATGGCTCCGGCCCTTCCGGACGACTGCAGATGCGCCCGTGCCGCTTCGATCTTCTTGTCGACGTCGGCGTCCTTGTCTTCCGGTGCGTGGTGGCCAAGCACCACGCGCCGCACACCCGCCCGAACCGCCACGTCCACGGCCATTTCCGGGCATGAGTGGCCCCAGTTCTCCTTGCCTCTGATCGTTTCCTTCGTAAAATGTGTGTCGTACACCATCAGGTCCGTACCCGCCACGAACGCGGTCAGCGTTTCCTCAAAAGCTTTTTCCTTGCGGCCATATTCCTTCGGCTCCCAGTTCTTCATCAACGTACCAAGGTGATTGTTGGCGATCGGCGCCTGGTCCGTGATGATGCAGACCGATTTTCCGCCGTGCTCGATGCGGTAGCCGAGGGTCAAGCCCTGGTGGTTCAGCTCGACCGTGCGGACCGTAGCCAACTCCAACTGAAAACTCTGATTGGGGTGGAGTTCCCGGAAATCGATCCGGTCGCGGAACAGGTCGAAGGGGATGGGAATGAGGCCTTTGTTGTGCTGGTGTTCGAACAGGGCCTTGATGGAGTACTTCTCCGATCGCGGTCCCATAATCGTAATGTGGGTATCGCTGGAAAAGAGCGGCGCAAAGAACGGAAACGCGAGGATGTGGTCCCAGTGCGTGTGCGTGATCAGGAAGTGGGCGCGGAAGTTCTTCTGTCCGCCGCGGACGATCTGAACGCCCTCCCGGAAGATGCCCGTACCGCCGTCGACGTAGATCGGGGACATGCCCTCAATGGTGATCTTGAAGGCCGTTGTATTGCCGCCGTACGCGACGCGACGCCGCGTCAGGATCGGGCGCGAGCCCCGTGTACCTAAGAGCGTAAACCGCATGTATCTTAAGAGCTAGATGGCCGGTCTTGGAAACTTGTGATCCTTAAAGAACGGATCGTTCTCCATGAACTCCTTGAGCGGATTTTGAACGGCGCCGGACTCGACCTTTGCGTGCGTCTCACAGTGGCTCGACCGACAGCCCCCCTCACCACCTTGACAGTCGCCCGGACAGCCGTATACTTCATTCAGATCCAGACCCAGCAGAGTGGCCACTTCCTCCAGCCTCAGCGTTTCCCACTCTTCCTCGCTTCGGTGTTTGACATAGACCTTGTTGCCGATGATGTCCATATGCTTGATCTCCCCGGTGCCGCGGGCGGTTCGAAGCGAATCGCCGACGCCGGGAAATTTCGAGAGCGTGTTGACGTAGAAATCGCGCTCGTACGCCAGGCAGCATTTCAAACGCCCGCACAGACCCGTCAGCTTGGACGGATTCAACTGAAGGCCCTGGTCTCTGGCAAACTCCGTCGTGATGGGCTGGAAACCCTGCAGATGAGCGCTGCAGCACAGCTCCTTTCCACACGGACCGTATCCTCCGACACGTTTGGCCTCGTCGCGCACTCCGATCTGGCGAAGTTCAATCCGTGTTCTGAATTCTGCGGCGAGGTCGCGAACGAGCGATCGGAAATCCACTCGCTTGTCGGCTGTGAAGTAAAACACAATGCGCCGCCGGTCGAACTGGTACTCGGCCTCGACGAGCTTCATTTTGAGGCCCGATTTCTCCACCTTTTGTCGGAAGATCTCCTCCGCCCGAACTTCATCCGCACGGTTCTCACCCACTCGATGGATTTCGTCGGGATTGGCCAATCGGACGAACGTTCGGAGCTCCTTTTGAGGAACCAGCGCTTCCGGTGTTTCGCCCATGGTCACGACACCGAGGTCTACGCCCGATTCCGCTTGAACAATAACGTAATCGCCGACCTTGACGTGCAGATTGTGTTTATTGTCGAAAAAGTCTCGTCTGTGGGACTTGAACGTAACTTGTATGACGTTGGACATGGACCATCTTTCGAATCGGCTTCCGGATGAAGGATACTAGCGTGGAAGAACCAGTTTCCGCAGGCTCAGTCCCAGATTCAACAATACCAAATTAAGATAGATATTTCGTGAAAGAAGGTCAACAGCTTTTTCTATCTCAAGGATTGATTTTTCAACATTTGCCTGCGGAAAACTACGCAGAAAACGCTGGAGCCGGTCCCTCTTGTCCTGATTCGTGAGACGAGCTTCGACATGGGAAGGGGCGCTGTGGCGGACGTATAAGAGATCCTGAAACCACGTGAGCATGAGGGCCAGAATATCCGGAGTCAGCGAACGGTCCTTTCTATTCTCACCCGCCAGCGTGTCGGCGAAGTCCGGTAGAGTTCGCACGTCCGGTGATAACACGGCAACGAGGAAGTCAAGCATCAGGTCGCGGCGACGGGTCAACTCGCCGGAGAGGAGGTGCAGCGCCCGGCCGTAATTGCCGTCGGACAGGCGGGCCACGACATGCGCCTCCACGATGTCCTGTCCCTTTCGTTCCACCAAAGCCTGCTCGATCTCGCGGTCGGAAGCCGGGTGGAGTTTGACCACCTGACAGCGCGAGACGATCGTGGGCAGCACCTGGTGAACCTGCGTTGTCGTCAGAAAATACAGGCTCTTCTCCGGAGGTTCCTCGAGTATCTTCAGAAGCGCATTGGCCGCTTCCGCGTTCATCTCTTCGATGAACGTGACTAGAAATACCTTCCTACCGCCCTCGAAAGACCGAAGAGACATTTCCCGCAGAAGACCCCGCACCGAATTTTTCTCCGGCTGATCCGGATCACCGATGTGGATACTGCCGCCCGACACCTTTACCCGCGTGTACGATTCGACCGCCTTTGCGTCAAGAAATTCGCGAATGTCGTCTTCCGATGTGGATTTCAACGTCGGAAAGTAGTAGTGCACATCCGGGTGCTGAAAGGACGAAACCTTTCTGCAGGACGCACACGTTCCGCAGGGTTCGAATCGTTCCGCGTCCGGCGAGGAGCACATGAAGAACTTCGCCGCCTCGAGCGCAAGTTCCTCCGCGCCCAGTCCTTCCTCTCCGACCAGCAGGTATGCATGGGCCAGTCTATCGTTCCGAAAGGCGCGGTACAGCTGTTGTTTGGCCCGCTCCTGGCCAACGACGTTGGACAGCATGTGTTTTTTCTCCGTTTGGCAGTATAAAGATAAGAAAACGAGCATTGGAAAAAAGAGGAAGATTCTGGAAAGCGGGACGAACGCGAACAGCATGGATGCCTGCTTGGATGTTGCCTTCCATTCGGGGAATCCGTACATTAGAATATAATATCACGGCACACCGGTTCCGGTCATTTCGAATCACCTAGGCGCGTTCTTCGGGTGCGCTTCGGAACGGGTTCAGAACATCGAAGACCGCGTGTGAGCGCCACCGAACACAACAAAGAATCGGATGAAAAAGGGTGCATTCAAGGATCGGGTTTGTGTCATCACCGGAGCCTCCGGCGGACTGGGGCGCGCGGTGGCCACGCGGTTCCTGGAAGCCGGTGCGATTGTGGTCGGTCTGGCCCGGCAGCGGCCCGGCCAGTTGACCGGCGAGTACACGGGCCGGTGGAGATTCAAGAAGGCGGACGCATCGGACAACAAGCAGATCGTGACGGTTTTCCGCCAGATCGGCAAGGAACTGGGACGCATCGACGCGCTGATCAATCTGATCGGCGGCATCTATCCCTGGTCCAACCTGAACGAGGTGGCTCTAGAAACGTGGGAACGAACGTTCGCCGTCAATTTGACCAGCACGTATCTATGCTGCCGCGAAGCGCTCAAGATCATGATCCCGCAGAACAGCGGCAGTATTGTCAACGTCGGTGCACTGGCGGCCTTGCGGGGCGGGGCGCAGGCCGGACCGTACGGGGCGGCCAAAGCCGCCGTAATCAACCTCACCGAAACCGTTGCCGAAGAGAACAAGACCCACAACATTCGCGCCAACGTGATCGTACCCGGCATCATCGACACCCCGGCCAACCGGGAGGCCATGCCCGACGCCGACACCTCCAGGTGGGTCCGCCCGGAAGCGCTGAGCGAAGTCCTGCTGTTCCTCGCCTCCGACGACTCTGCACCGATCAACGGTTCGATCATCCGCGTAACGGGAAAGTTCTGAGATGGCGTCTCCGTGGCGTCTCGACGGCCGCACCGCAGTGGTCACCGGAGCGACCAGAGGCATCGGTCGCGCCGTGGCGGAGGAACTGCTAGGCCTGGGGGCCGAGGTGCTGATTGTGGCGCGCGGTTCCTTCGAAATACAACAGACGGTGAACGCCTGGCGGCAACAAGGAAAGAATGCCCGCGGCGTTCCAGGGGACGTTACCCAACCGGCGGACCGTGAACGGCTCGTCAAAGAAGTGAGCAATACCTGGGGCCGCCTCGACATCCCCGTCAACAACGCCGGCACCAACATCCGGAAGAAAGCGCTCGACTATACGCCGGATGAGGTGGACAGCATCTTTCAGACGAATCTCGTGTCGGTGTTCGAACTTACGCGGCAACTGTATCCCATGCTGAAAGCGGGCACTGAACCGGCGATCGTTCATGTGTCCTCTGTCGCGGCGCTCACCCATTTGCGGACAGGCACCGTCTACGCGATGACCAAGGCGGCCTTGCTGCAGTTAACCCGCAACCTGGCCGTGGAGTGGGCATCGGATGGAATCCGCGTCAACGCCGTAGCCCCGTGGTACATTCAAACACCGCTGGCGGAGCAGGTTCTGGCCGACGCCGAATACCGGGGTGAAGTGATCCGGCGAACGCCGATGGGCCGCATCGGGCAGCCGGCCGAAGTGGCGCGTACGGTGGCCTTCCTGTGCATGCCGGCCTCATCGTATATCACGGGCCAGTGCATCGCTGTGGACGGCGGGTTTACCGTTTACGGATTCTGAACCTCGATCGAAAGGACATCCTTGGCTCACGGCTTGAATTCAATCATCACAGGCCTGATCGTGTTCATTGCTTGCTCGACACAAAGCCAGACGCCCGTGGGCATCGAAAACGCTTTTCCAGGCCTCACCTTCACCAGACCGGTGTTCCTCACCTGTGCGCCGGATGGTACCGACAGGTTGTTCGTAGTGGAACAGACCGGACGCATCCTCGTGTTCGCCAATGAAACCGGAGCATCGTCAACCGGGAAGTTCCTCGACATCGGCGAGTCCTTGAGCAGCGACGGAGGAGAAGAGGGATTGCTGGGACTGGCGTTCCATCCGCAGTATGCGTCCAACGGCTATTTCTTCGTGAACTACACCGCGCCCAATCCGCGGCGGACCGTTGTGGCCAGGTTTCGGGTCGATGGGACAGACCCCGATCGCGCGGACCCTTCGAGCGAAGTGCGGATCATCGAGATCTTCCAGCCGTATGCCAACCACAACGGAGGGATGATTTTTTTCGGCGCCGACGGCTATCTGTACATCGGGATGGGCGACGGCGGCAGCGCGGGCGATCCAGCCAATCGCGCCCAGAACCTCGACAGCCTTCTCGGAAAGATCCTGCGCATCGATGTGAACAGTACTACGGACAGCACGGCGTACGGTATTCCGCCAGACAATCCTCTGATCGGGACCGGCCACCGGCTCGAGATCTTCGCCTGGGGCATTCGCAATCCGTGGCGCATGAGCCAGGACGCCGACGGCCGGATCTGGATGGGCGACGTCGGCCAGAATGCATGGGAGGAAATCGCGATCGTGGACAAAGGGCAGAATCACGGATGGAGGATCATGGAAGGCCTTCATTGTTATCAGCCGAGCTCCGGCTGCGATACGGGCGGACTCACGCTGCCTCTGGTTGAATACAGCCACGGTTCCGGCAATTGTTCCGTGACCGGCGGCTACGTGTACCGGGGAAGTCGGCGACCGGACCTGTCCGGCGCGTACCTGTACGGCGACTGGTGTACGGGCCATCTGCGCATGCTCGTATACCGGAACGGAGCGGTCGTCCGGGATTCGCTGCTCCTGGACACGCCCTTGATGATCTCCTCGTTCGGCGAAGACCGAGAGGGGGAACTCTACATGCTCGATTACCTTGGCGGCACCGTCTGGCGCCTGGTTCCGGAAAATTGACAAAGGAGGACTATGTTTCGCATCAACATCATAGCCGGCGCGGCGATGTGGGTCCTTGCCTCAACGGTCCCTGTCGAAGCGCAGTATTCCCTGCAATCGGCGTTCCCCAATTTGTCCGCGTTCACGAGACCGATTGAATTGGTTCATGCCGGAGACGGCACCAATCGATTTTTCCTGGTCGAGCAGGACGGACGAATCTGGGTGTTCGAGAACAGCGCGTCGACCATGATACGCCGGCTGTTCCTCGACCTCAGCGATTCGGTCTCCCAGGGCGGCAGCGAGACGGGTTTGCTGGGGCTCGCCTTTCATCCGGATTATGAGAACAACGGGTACTTCTACGTGAACTACACCCGCACCGCCGGATCGCTGAAAAGCTACATCACCCGTTTTCAAGTCAGTTCATCCAATCCCGATTCGGCGGACGAGAGCAGCGGTCTGATCCTGATCGTGCAGAACCAGCCCTATTCGAACCACAACGGCGGCAAGGTCGCCTTTGGTCTCGATGGGTACCTGTACATCGCCCTGGGCGACGGCGGCAGCAGCGGCGATCCGCAGGGCAACGGCCAGAACCGCTCCACGATCCTAGGCAAGATTCTGCGCATCGACGTCGACGACACTTCCGGCGGCCGCAACTATGCCATTCCGCCGACGAACCCGTACTATCAGAACACCGAGGGATTCCGCGAGGAGATCTATTCGTACGGCATGCGCAACCCATGGAAATTCAGCTTCGATCCTCTGACGGGCCGCCTGTGGTGCGCGGACGTGGGACAAAGCAGCCGCGAAGAAGTCGATATCATCGACAACGGAGGCAACTACGGTTGGAACAAGATGGAGGGCTTTCTTTGTTATCCCAGTTCCTCGTGCGACACGGCGGGGCACGGTTTTCTGCGGCCGGTCTGGGATTATCCTCGGTCGCAGGGTCTTTCGGTGACGGGCGGTTACGTCTATCGCGGAACGGCCATACCGAACCTGGTACACAAGTACGTGTACGGCGACTACGGGAGCGGCCGCATCTGGGCCCTCTCATTCAACGGGACGTCGTTCACCAATACGGAACTTCTCGACTCGCCTTACTCGATCAGTTCGTTTGGCGTCGACACGGCGGGCACAATCTATATTGTTTCGTACGGCACGGGCGTGATCTATAAGCTGACGGGCTCTTCGAGCGGGCTTACACTCCTCTCGCCGAACGACGGTGAATCCTACGATCCCGGGGGCCAACTCGATATTCAGTGGCTCGCGACCGGACCGGCCAATATCGATTTGTTCTTCAAATCCGCTCCCGGCGCTGCGTGGGACACCATAGCCGCGAACGTGAATGCGGCCGATGGTTCGTACAGCTGGACGGTCCCGTCGTACGCGACGAACAAAGCGCGGATCCGCGCGTCGGAGAGCGGCGGCGCCTTGACGGACAGCAGCGATGGGTATTTTACAATTCGTCTCGCGTTGATCGCCGCATCGCGTTCGTCAATTGATTTGGACACCGTGTTCACTTCGGATATCGGGCTCGATACGCTGACGATCTGGAATCCGGGTACGGCGGAACTCGTGATCGACAGCCTACGTACCCGGACGGCGGTGTTTACGGCGACTCGAGATAGCTTTACTCTCGCCGCGTCTTCGTCCGATACGATTTCGGTAGTGTGTTCCTCATCCCAGTTGGGAGAATTCACCGACACGTTGACGATTTTCCATCGAGGCGACGGACCTTCGCTCGAGATTCCTCTGCACGTCGTATTCGTGCAGAATCCCAATTCGATCGGCGGCGGCACAAAGCCGCTCAAGTTCGTCCTGTATCCGAATCGCCCGAATCCCTTTAACAATTCCACAGTCATCAGTTACCAATTATCAGGGAATACAAGAGCCGTTCTGCGGATTTACAACCTGCTCGGGCAAGAGGTGCGCACACTGGTGAACGGGCAACAAACGGCCGGGCATCACGAAGTGTCGTGGGACGGACGGGACAATTTCGGCAGGACGGTCGCGTCGGGTGTGTATCTGTACCGGCTGGAAGCAGGCGGGCAGGTCAGGACGAAGAAGCTTGTTCTTTTGAAGTAGGGCGATGCTCTGAGATTGACAATCGAGAATTGGCTCACCGCTCAAGATGTCTCGCTGCGCTCACACTTGTCCCGAGGAAGCCGAGGGATGACATCCCCCCACCGCCATGTGAATGGCGTACGGTGGACATCTGCGACCACGCGTGAATGCCCTTCCTGCCGGGTTGGGTGGTGTCATGCCGAGCGCTCCGCAGGAGTGCGAGACATCCGGGGTGGCCCGATGGACTTGGGCCCCCCGCATGTCGACATGGCACAACCCCACCGCGTGGCAGCAGAGGCACGGACCGCAGGTCGAGCCGTTTCTGACGCAACCTGAAGCTGCGGCAACATCCTTTTTGAAATGGTGCGAAAGATAAGGGGATTTGACAATGGAGAAATGAAATCGGAATGGCACCATGAACAAAAGCGAACGGTTGATCAGGGACCTCCTTGCCAGCGCAGGCGTCGAGGTCGGCGGCACGCGGCCCTGGGACCTCCAGGTGCACAACGAGGGGTTCTACCGGAGAGTCATCCGGGAATCCGCGCTGGGACTGGGCGAATCGTATATGGACGGCTGGTGGGATTGCGAGGCCCTCGATGAAATGATCAGCCTCATCCTCGGGGCCCGTCTCGAAGAACGTATTCGCGGGAATTGGACGATATACCTGCACGCCCTGCGCGCCCGCCTGTTCAATCTGCAGAAACCTTCGCGAGCTTTTCAGATCGGGGAACGACATTACGACCTGGGCAACGAATTCTACCAGGCCATGCTTGACACGCGTATGAACTACACGTGCGCGTACTGGAAGGACGCGACCACCCTCGATGAAGCTCAGGAGGCGAAACTCGACCTCGTGTGCCGCAAGCTGAACCTGCAGCCCGGCCAGCGAGTGCTCGAATTGGGCTGCGGATGGGGCGGCTTCGCTCGGTACGCCGCCGAAAAGTACGGCGTCAGCATCCTCGGCGTCACGGTTTCGAAGGAGCAGGCGGAACTCGGCATGCAGATGTGCCGAGGCCTACCCGTGGAACTGCAACTGGCCGACTACCGTACGGTGCAGGGAACCTACGACGCGGTCGTTTCGATCGGCATCATGGAGCACGTGGGATACAAGAACTATCGGACGTACATGGAGGTCGTCGACCGAACGCTGAAAGAGGACGGTGTGGCCTTTATTCACACGATCGGAGGAAACGAGAGCCGGCAAACGGCCAATGCATGGAGCACAAAGTACATTTTTCCGAACGCCGTTCTGCCGTCGATCGCCCAGCTGGCACAGGCCATGGAGGGTATCCTCGTCATCGAGGACCTGCATAACATCGGTCCGCATTATGACCGGACCCTGATGGCCTGGTATGAGAACTTCGAGCGCAACTGGCCCCGGTTCCGAGATCCATACGGCGACCGATTCTACCGGATGTGGCGGTTCTATTTGTTGTCCAGCGCCGGAGGTTTCCGGGCACGCGCCAACCAATTGTGGCAGATCGTGCTGACCCGCCCGCCGTCTCCGCAGCCGAATTGCCGTTTCACGTGAGCATGGTCATGCAACTCCGGAATGTCATTGTCGTAGGCGGCGGACCCGCCGGTTCGTCCTGCGCGTGGCGGTTACGCCGGCACGGTCGCGACTGCCTGGTCCTCGACCGCTCGGTGTTTCCCCGCACGAAACTCTGCGCAGGATGGATCACGCCTGCCGTCCTGCGAGATCTCGAATTCACCGTGAACGAGTACCCGCACGGCCTTGTGACGTTCCGATCGCTGTGCGTCCACGTGAACGGAAGGCACTGGCGCATTCCCACGACGCAGCATTCCATACGCAGGTACGAATTCGATGAATGGCTGCTCCGCCGATCGGGTGCGGCGGTCGAACGGTACGACGTCAAGCGTATTGAACGGACCTCGGTGGGTTTCCGCATCGACGATCGCTTCGAATGCCGCTACCTCGTCGGAGCGGGAGGAACGCATTGCCCGGTTGCGCGGACGTTCTTCGACGATCTCAATCCCCGCGGTCGTGACACCCTCATCGTCACCCAGGAGGCAGAGTTCGAGCACGAGGTGGTCAACCCGGACTGCCATTTGTGGTTTTTCGAGGAGGGGCTCCCCGGATATTCCTGGTACGTGCCCAAGGCCGCCGATCACGTGAACGTCGGAGTCGGCGGGTCTGTCTCACTTCTGGACCAGCACCGGGACCGTATTCGCCGTCACTGGGACCTCCTGGTCCAAAAACTGAGCAGAGAAGGGTTCATTAAGAACACGCCGGAGCCCAAAGGTCACAGTTATTACCTTCGTGATCGTCGGCGGGTCGTGCAGATGAACGGCGCCTTCGTCATCGGCGACGCGGCCGGTCTGGCCACGGTGGACATGGGAGAGGGCATCCATCCGGCCATCCAGAGCGGACTGCTCGCCGCGTACGCCATCGTGCATAACCGGCCGCTGAGTCTGAATTCGATAAGGGATTATAGTTTCATTCCTCGTTTTCTCCTCCATCTCGTGGGGCGGTTTGCGGCGTGATCCGGATGATCGTCCGCCCAACTTCGACTATTTCGTTTGAAAGTGAAGGTCGTTTTGCGGATATTTTGCGGGCAAAACGGTTCGTACCTTGAATCACGGTAGAAAGTCGGTGACATGAGAATCATCAAAGCCCCACGAGGCGGTCGGATTGTCTGCAAGGGGTGGCAGCAGGAAGCGGCCATGCGGATGCTGATGAACAATCTCGATCCCGAGGTCGCGGAGAACCCCGAAGAACTCGTCGTGTACGGCGGCAGCGGCAAGGCCGCGCGCAACTGGGATTGCTTCGACGCCATCGTGCGGAGTCTTCAGCAACTGAACGGCGACGAAACTTTGCTTGTTCAGTCCGGCAAACCCGTCGGTGTGTTCCATACACACCCGGACGCCCCGCGCGTGATCCTGGCCAACTCGAACATCGTACCGCACTGGGCGACGTGGGAGAATTTCCGCCATTACGAAAAACTCGGGCTTACGATGTACGGCCAGATGACCGCCGGCAGCTGGATTTACATCGGCACGCAGGGCATCCTGCAGGGTACGTACGAAACGTTTGCCGAATGCGCGCGCCAGCATTTTGGCGGTTCCCTAAAAGGGACGATCACCCTGACGGCCGGTCTCGGCGGCATGGGCGGCGCGCAGCCGCTCGCCGTCACCCTCAACGGCGGCGTGGCGATCATAGTAGAAGTCGACCCGCACCGGATCCAACGGCGGCTCGACACGGGCTACTGCGATGAAATGGTGGGCGACCTCGACGAAGCGTGGAGAAAGGCGGAGGAATTCAAACGCAGGAAGGAAGCGCGCTCCATCGGGCTGCTCGGCAATGCGGCGGTTGTATTGCCGGAGATGATCCGGCGCAGGTACAGGCCGGATATCGTAACCGATCAGACCTCTGCGCATGATGCGCTGAACGGATACGTGCCGGCCGGACTGGAAGTCGGACAACTGGCGGAATACCGGCAGAAGAAACCCGACGACTACATACGCCGGGCCATGGAGTCGATGGCCGTGCACGTTCGCGCGATGCTCGATTTTCAACAGCGCGGCTCGGTCGTCTTCGATTACGGCAATAACATCCGCGCACAGGCGAAGAAGCAGGGGGTGAGCAACGCCTTCGATTTCCCCGGTTTTGTCCCCGCCTTCATCCGGCCGCTGTTCTGCGAAGGCCAGGGCCCGTTCCGCTGGGTGGCGTTGTCCGGTGATCCGGAGGATATCTATACAACCGACCGTGCGATCATGGAGGCCTTTCCGGAAAAAGAATCGCTCCGCCGCTGGTTGACGGAGGCGCGGGAGAAAGTGCATTTCCAGGGCCTGCCGAGCCGCATCTGCTGGCTTGGATACGGTGAGCGCGACCGCGCCGGCCTGATCTTCAACGAACTGGTGAAATCGGGCAAGGTCAAGGCGCCGATCGTCATCGGACGCGACCACCTCGATTGCGGTTCCGTCGCTTCGCCCAACCGCGAGACCGAGGCCATGAGGGACGGCAGCGACGCCATCGCCGATTGGCCGATGCTGAATTTTGCCATCAACGCGGTGAACGGTGCGACGTGGGTGTCGCTGCACCACGGCGGCGGTGTAGGCATCGGATACTCTCTGCACGCCGGAATGGTCATTGTCGCCGACGGGACCGACGCAGCGGCCGTCCGGCTCAAACGTGTGCTGACGTCGGATCCCGGCATGGGTATCGTGCGCCACGCGGACGCCGGATACGAAGAAGCCATCGAGGTTGCCCGGACACGGGGCGTTGCGATCCCGATGATGAAATAGTACTGCCTATGCGCCGCGCACAGGTCAGAGTAGCCGGTAATCAACGGCCGGAACGACTCGACACATTTCTGGCTCACACCGTCGAGCACGTCTCCCGTTCCCGCATACAGCAGCTGATCGAATCCGGTCTGGTCACCGTCAACGGCCGTCAGCCTCCTAAATCGTACCGGGTCCGGCCCGACGATCTCATCGACGTCACCCTGCCGCTGCCGGAAAAAGTCGAGGCCGTTCCCGAAGCCATTCCCCTGCGGATCGTCTACGAAGACGCGGACGTGGTCGTCGTCAACAAGGACGCCGGTATGGTCGTACACCCCGCATTCTCCAACTACTCCGGCACGCTCGTCAACGCACTGCTTCATCACATTCAGGACCTGTCCGGGATCAACGGCGAGCTGCGTCCGGGTATCGTGCACCGCATCGACAAGGAAACCAGCGGGCTGCTGCTCGTAGCTAAACACGATCGTGCGCACAGGTTCCTCAGCCGGCTTTTTCGCGAGCACCGGATCGAGCGCGAATACTGGGCCATCGTATGGGGCAGACCGAGGAAGAAGAAGGATACGATTCGTACGCTGATCGGCCGCCATCCGAAGGAGCGAAAACGGTTTGCCGTCGTGAAGGATGGAAAAGAGGCCGTGACCCATTACGAGGTGGTCGAGGCCTTTGATTTCCTCTCGCTCATCCGGGTGCACCTGGAAACCGGCCGCACGCACCAGATCCGTGTGCACATGGCGCACCTGGGCCACCCGGTGTTCGGGGACAAGAAATACGGAGGGAACAATCCGAATCTGGCGGGCGGGGAGCGGAGGAAACGGGTGCTGGCGGAGCGCTTGCTTTCCCTCATGCCGCGTCAGGCGCTGCACGCCCGGACGCTCGGTTTTTTTCACCCGACACGAAAAGAGCAGCTCACTTTTGGCTTGGAACTGCCGGAGGATTTTCGCCGGGTGTTGGACGAACTTAAGACAGGCGCCTGAAACACGGTTCGTGAAGAAGAACGAGTTTTCTCGCCCATAAAGAGGCATGTCTGGAGAGCATGATAGAAGACGTGCGGCACGTCCGAGTGCCTCATGCTTTGCCAACCGTCTCGAGATCCACCGAGTGGTCGGGTCCCCACGCATCCGGTTTGTGACCGCCCGCTGTCGACATCGGTCGCTTCAGCAAGAATCAGAATTCCAGCGATTCTGCAGCCCGGATCTCGAGGGTCTCGGCGTCTTGCAGAAACACGGCCACACCCAGGTGATCCTCCACCCATTCGTTCTCCGGTCGAATCGACAACCGAAACGTGATCGGGGACTGATCCTCAACGGTGCCCAGCCGCTCGAGCCGTCGCACCACAAAATCGTGCCGAAGCTCCCTGCCTGCATTCTCACCCCGGCGGACGGCCGTCACCAGGTCGTTCTCGAAGATCGCGGCCATCACGTTACAGCGGCCCAATGCGGATGACGGCACCACGGTGACGTCCACGTCGGCACCGTTTCGGCTGAGTACCACGGAGGCGCCGCTCGATTCCGATTGCCGTTTCCGGATTTCGTCGAGAATCCGGCTTTCGTTCGACCCGACGCACTCGGCCTTACCCTGAATAACCACTTGGGGAGTGTACAAACTGCTGAGTTGAAAGGCCTCTGCGTATTTATTCTGGCGGCGCGTGAAGGCCTTATTCGCAAATGGATCTTTCCACCCGATGTAGTCCCAGTAGTCCACGTGATAGGCCAGAGGAACCACTCGGTAACGGTAGGCTCCATCGTTCCCTAGCCGGCTCAACAGCCGGTCCGCCGCCGGGCAACTCGAGCATCCCTCGGACGTAAAGAGCTCCAGCACCACCTTGTTTGTGACTTCTTCGGACGGTTCGGGCAATCGATCAAGGGTCGGATCCTCTTTGGTCTCAACCCATACCAAAGTGCCCATAACGACCACCCCAAGTGCCGCGATCTTCCAGAACATGAAAGTCCTTTCTGTTTGCCGGTTGGAATACTAACGCTGCTGCCGCTGCAATCATTCCCGGCAGAAAAACTCTTGCAATTATTCATGATGTGGACGAAATTAGACTTCGAATTCCTTTCTCGCCACCCGGCCTTTCACATCGTCATGGATGATACGGTAAAAATCGAACGCCTGGGTCGCTTCAAAGTTATCGGCACGCTGGGACAGGGCGCGATGGGCATCGTCTACAAGGCCGTGGACGAGGTCATCGACCGCACCGTGGCCATCAAGACCCTGCGCCTCGGCCATGACCTGAGCGAAGCGCAGATCGCCGAGTTCAAGCACCGGTTTCGTCTGGAGGCGCAACTCGCAGGCAAATTATCGCACCCCAACGTGGTGACGATCTACGACGTAGGGGAAGCGGGGGACCTGTCGTACATCGCCATGGAATTCGTCGACGGCAAGACCCTCGAGTACCTGATCGCCCACCAGCCGCCCAACTGGGAATCGCTTCAATCCATCGAATTCATGATGGAGGTGATGCTGCAGACCTGCGACGGACTGAACTTCGCCCACGAGCAGAACGTCACCCATCGGGACATCAAGCCCGCTAACATCATCATCTCGAAGAACGGCCATGTCAAGATCATGGATTTCGGCATTGCGAAGATCTCCTCTTCCACGGGAACGGCCGTTGGGACGATCATCGGCACGCCGGGGTACATGTCGCCCGAGCAGATCGCGGGGCGTACCGTGGACGAACGCAGCGATATTTTCTCGCTGGGTACCGTGTTCTACGAGCTGCTGACCGGAAAAAAGGCCTTCACCGGCAACAACATCACCGAGGTCATGTACAAGGTGATGAACGAGAACCCGACGCCCGTGCAGGTCGTCAACCCGCTGATCCCGCCGGTCTTCGACAACATCATCAGCCGGAGCCTGCGGCGCAACGCGGACGAACGCTACCGCAGCGTGGACCTCATGGCGCGGGACATCCGGAAGATCAAGCAGACGATCCAGCTTTCACGAACGATCTACGTGGACGGCGACCTCGTCGGTCCGCACGACACCGTGCCGTTCTTACAGCGGCTCGGCATCAAGGACCTGAGGAAAGTGATCCTCGGACTCTCTGCCTACGGACTGCTCATGACGGTGCTGATGGTCGTTGCGTTCTGGACGGGGGGCGGCCGGTTCGACCGCATTGCCCGCTCCCTGACCAGCGTGCAGCCCGCCTCGATGAGGCTCGCGGTCAACGTTCCCGATGCGGAGATCTTTCTCGACGACACCCGCCTGGCCAATCGCGGCGGGGCCGTACGGCTCGACACGGTCACCGTGGGTGAACACAAGCTGACCATCCGGCGCGAGGGATACGAGACGTACCAGACCGCGCTGGTATTCGGTGTGGGAGAGTCCAAGGACGTGAACGCCACTCTCCTGCTGGCGCCCTCCGAGATTCCGGCCAACGTCGACACTTCGTATCTTACCGTGACGAGCGATCCCCCGATGGGCCGCGTGGAAACCAGCACCGGCCGCTTCGTCGGTTACACCCCCTTCGAGGAGCACATGTTCCCGGGGGGCAAGTATACTCTGCTGATCCACCGCCCGGACCACTTTACCTCCAAACGGGACGTCTCGCTGCGGCGCAACCGTGTTTCGTCCATCGATGTCCGTCTCGAGAAACACAAGGGTACCGTCTCTCTTGATGGCCTCCAGCCCGCCGGCGCTTCGTTGTTCGTGCACAACCGTGCCTTGCCGCGCACGGGCCGAGGAAATGCGTACCGTATCAGCGTGGGGGAACAGGTAGTGACCGTGAAGGCGGACGGTTACGTGCCCCTGGAAAAGAAGCTCACGATCGTGCGGGACAGCACCATCGTGCTCACGGATTCCCTCAGTCCGACGTTCGGGATGCTGTGGGTGAAGTCGAACCCATCCGGTGCGGAGGTCTTCTTGAACGGGACGGATCGGTCGGTCGGTCGGACACCGTTGCTGGCCGGCCCACTGGTGGCCCACGGGCACACGGTCAAACTCAGCCTGAGGAGTGAATCACGATCCAGGCAGGTGCGGGTAGTACAAAACGATACGACGGAAGTGCTGGTCACTTTTTCGCGTCCGAACGGATACCTCGACGTCGTGACCGAACCGCCCGGCGCGACCCTCTTCATCAACACCATCCGCGAGCGCGATTTCCAGTCGCCGGGTTTGCTGGAAATCAAGCCGGGGTGGTACAAGATCCGTCTCTCGCATCCTAACTATCGCAAGTTCTACGAAACCACCGTGAAAGTTCGACCGGAACAGGTTGTCAAAATAATCCACCGGTTCGAATAGTCCCCTCGTCGAGGATTGGAGTCAATTCAGTCGGACGTCCACCTCGGCGTGCTCGACGGTGTAGCACGTGACACCCCCGCAGTAATCGTCCTCGTCCACCCCGATCCCATCCCCATCCACTGCGACCACCGTATCTCCGTCGGAACGAATATACAGCGCAAGGACCGAGTAGTCCTGATCGGCGGGAAGGACATAGGTAGTGCCGGCCGTCGTCAACGTATCCATCAACACGAGGTCGCCGTTTTCAAAGTCGCCGCGGAAAACCCAGACCGGAACGGCCGGGTTGCGGCTGTTGATGCTCGAGCGAACGACCAACTGGCCCTCGGTCGGGCGGACATCCACGCAGTCGCCCGGAGCCGTTATGCAGTCCTCGTCACTCTGCCACCAGGATTCGCATCCGAAGAACACCGCAGCAGCAATCAACGCCGTCAGGACCCCCCCCTTCCATCTCCGATTCGTCATAGCTGACCTCCGACCCCAACATAGACCCGATGGCCGTCCGATGTGCGAGCGTCGGAGTACTGATAGCCGAATCGCACGAACACGTAGCGGCTGAATTTGTACGACAGGCCTCCCCGGACAAGCGGAGTGAGTCCCTCTTTCTTTTCGATCTTGTGGCCCAGGAATGTCCCTTCACCTGTGCCGCGGTAATCTACGAACGTCAGACCGGCGCCGGCCGTAAGAAAGACATCCCACCGGTTGTTGATCCAGAACTTCTTGTCAAGGCCTGCAGCCAGCAGGAATCGGTATTCCTGCAGTTGAAAATAGAAGTGGCTGCCGGCCTGCACAAGCACGGCCCTGGCGTACGGCCGGGCGTGAAAGGTGCCGAACAGGCCGAGAAACCTCTCTCCGCTGATCGAGTAACGGTAGAAAGCGCCGATCGACACGTCGTGGTCGAGAAAAGGCACTTCCACCAGCGCGGAATGCCTGTGACGGCTCTCGTACGTCATGGCCCCTCCGCGATCAAACTGTCCGAAGAGCATCGCCGGCTGCGTCAACGCAAGCAGTAACAACCATCTTTTCATCGGAACTCCTGTTTCGTACAAGGGCTCGGACGTTCGCTCGCCCTGTTATGGCCCATTCGTCCGGGGCGGCGGCAACTATGCGACGGTAATGTCCTTGTCAAGATAGACGTCCTGGATGGTGTGGAGCAGTTTGGCTCCTTCCTGCATCGGACGCTGGAAGGCCTTGCGGCCGGAGATCAGCCCCATGCCGCCGGCCCGCTTGTTGATCACAGCCGTTTCCACCGCCTCCGCCAGGTCGCTCGCTCCCTTGGACTCGCCCCCGGAGTTGATCAATCCGGCCCGGCCCATGTAGCAGTTGGCCACCTGATACCGCGTAAGATCGATCGGATGCTCGCTGGTCAACTCGGTGTACACTTTCTTGTGCGTCTTGCCGAATTTGAGGGCCTCGTATCCGCCGTTGTTGGTGGGCAACTTCTGCTTGATGATGTCCGCCTGGAACGTTACGCCGAGGTGATTGGCCTGGCCCGTCAGGTCGGCCGATGTATGATAGTCCTTCTCCGGTGTCTTGAAAGCGCTGTTGCGCGTATAGCACCAGAGGATCGTTACCATGCCGAGTTCATGAGCGTACGCAAACGCCTCGCTGATTTCCTGAATCTGGCGCGTGGACTCCGCGGAGCCAAAATACACGGTGGCCCCCACCGCGGCCGCTCCCATGTCCCACGCCTGCTTGACGGAACCGAACAGGATCTGGTCGTACCGGTTCGGGTAGGAGAGGAACTCGTTGTGATTGATCTTGACGATGAACGGTATCTTGTGGACGAATTTACGGGCGCACGCGCCCAGCACACCGAAGGTCGAAGCTACTGCATTGCAGCCGCCCTCGATGGCCAGTTTCACAATGTTCTCCGGATCAAAATAGATGGGATTGGGGGCAAACGACGCGCCGGCGGAGTGCTCGATGCCCTGGTCCACCGGCAGGATGGACAGGTAGCCCGTCCCGGTCAGTCGGCCGGTGTTGAACAGTTGCTGCAGGTTTCGCAGGACCTGCGGATTGCGATCGCTGTCCTTCCAGATGCGGTCCACAAAATCCGGGCCCGGCAGGTGAAGCTGATCTTTGGAAATGCCTTTGCACTGATGCTTGAGCAAGAAATCGGCGCGTTCACCGATGAGGTCTTGAAGGGATTTCATCATGGCTGATTCTCCGGTTAAGGTTTAGCTTTTTCGCCTTCACGTAACAGACGCGCGGGTTGTTTCCGTTCGACAGCGACGGTGCCGACGCCGTCTGCGAATTCGATCGAGGCCGCCTCTCCAACGGTCAGCCGCTGCACGCTCGAAACCACCCGTCCGGCCTGCCGTGTGATCGTGTATCCGCGGCTCAGCGTGTTGTGCGGGTTGAGATTCTGCAGGTGCCGCGCCAGATTGGCGATGTGCTGTTGAGCGAGCCGGAACTCGTTGGCCACATGGAACTGCAGCCGCCGGTCCAGTTCGTCAGCCAACTGGCGGTACTGCGCGACGAGGTTCTCGGGTTGGCGGAACGCATAGTGGTTCTGGATTTCCCGGACCGCCCTGCGCAGGTCCCGGACATGTTCGACGGTTCCCTGCTTCAATCCGTCGCGCAGGTCGTTCAGCCGCTGTTTCACTTCGCTTCGGTCCGGCGCCACGAGCTCGGCCGCCGCGGAGGGCGTGGCGGCCCGCACGTCGGAAACGAAATCGGCGATCGTGAAGTCGACTTCGTGACCGACCGCGCTGATGACGGGGATGGAACAGGCGAAGATCGCCCGTGCGACTCTTTCTTCGTTGAACGCCCACAGATCTTCGAGCGATCCTCCACCCCGCCCCACGATTAACACGTCGGCCTGGCCCCAGCGTTCCATGTCGCGGATGGCTCCGACGATCTCGTCCGCGGCTCCCGGTCCCTGAACGTTGACCGGAGCGAGAACGATCCGAATCCCCGGCCACCGCCGGTGAATAACGCTGACGATGTCGCGGATGGCCGCCCCCGTCGGCGACGTGACGACGCCCACCGTTCCGGGGAACTCGGGCACGGGTTGCTTGTGCGCAGGATCGAACAGGCCCTCGTCGTACAATTTCCGCTTCAGTTTCTCCAACGCCAGCTGGAGCGCTCCGATGCCCTGCGGTTGCAGGTCCTGGACCACGATCTGGTACACCCCGCCCTTTTCGTACACGGCCAACCGTCCCTTCACGATCACCTTGATGCCCTCACGGAAAACAACGCTGATCTTCTCGGCCTGCGACCGCCACAGGACGCAGCGGATCTGCGCTCCCTCGTCCTTCAACGTGAAATATGTATGACCGGATCGGTGAACGGAGAGATTGGAGATCTCACCTTCGACCACCAGAAGAGGAAGTCCTTCCTCGAGGAGGAACTTGATACGGCGGGTGATTTCCGTAACGGTAAAGACGTGCGGTTGGGGAGGAGAGGTGTCTTCGTTGCCGGTGAGAGAAAAGAGGTCCATCGTCATGTCCGGCCTTACAGTTTCATGACCCAGGAACATCCTGCGAGTACATAGGCGCCGTTGATGTCCGAGCGGGAACTGCTGGCGAACGGAGAACCCATCAGGCCGAAGCCGATGTGCGGAGCCAGCAGCGAGCGCGATCCCACGGACGTACGGTAGGCAAGGAGGCCAAACACGCTGAGCGTCTTCAGCTTTCTGCTGTCCCTGAAGTAGATATTGCCGGATACGCCCAGGCTCCAGACCAGGCCCTGGCCGATCATGTCGGAATAGTGATTAAGCGTCGCCGCCCCGCCGATTCCGTGAATCCATTCCCTCGATGACGACCGGCCGATGGTGTCGTTCTTGAACGTCTCCCATCTCGAACTGTACCCACCGATCAGTGTGACCGTTTGGCGCGAGGTCTTTTGCTTTTTCGTGGTTACCTGAAATTCCCACAGCGGGCCCGTGAGGTTATTGAAACTCGTCATGAAACCGACGAACTGCGTCGTTTTGATCTTCGGTTTGTCCTTCCGCGTGGTGACTTTTCGCTGCGCTTCCGCCGCAGCCGGAGCCGCCCACGCCACGCACCATCCGATCACCAGCCAACGATGCAGCGGGTTCATGGATTGGTCTTTTCGTACTTCTTCAACTGATACCCGTCCGGCACCTCCAACCGGAATAGATCGTCCTTAATCTTTCCGTTCAATTTGAAGTCGGAAAATTCCCAGATCGTGGCATCGCCGTCGGATTCCTGCAGTTCTGCGCCGTACGGCAGCCAGAGATCGTCACGGATGAGCACGATGATCTTTTCCAGTTTGCCGTGCAACGGTGTGTTTTTCAGCGGCGTCAACTCCATGCGGTAGGAGCCGAATTTCTTGTCGGATGTCCGCGGGTCTACCTGTACATCGAAGAGGGTCTCCAGTTGATCGGCCGAATTGCCAAAACCCATCATGTAGTGCGAAACGTTGAGTTCCGATTCGCCCGTGGTCGTGACCGTTTTGTTCTTATGGTTGACGATCCAGACCTGTTGGTCGTTGATGATGTACTCGTTCTCGTCGGACGAACTCGGATCCAGCCGGTATTTTCCCGGTTTCACGTAGTAAAAGCGGGCGCGGGTCACGACTTCCTTTTCCATGAACGAAGAGATCTTCCTCTGTTTCATCCGTGCCTGAAGCGTCGTGAGCGCCTCGTTCGCGCTTTTCATGTTCGCCAATACGGTCTTCTTTTCTTCGTCGCCCGGTTTGGAAAACGCCACACCGGCGAGAAGAAGAGCGCAAAGGATCCAGGAGAGAACGGGCAGGAAACGCGAGGTAACCATGATCGGTTCTTTCAGCTTTCGATGATGTTTTGCAAGGCATGAATACCTTCGGACGTGTTCGGGTAACCTTGCGGGGGGAAGATACCCAATTTGGTTTTTTGACGCAACGAATAATGTCGCCCCCGTTGAATTGTTTCCCGATTCGCCGTATCTTCGCGCATGAAACCGACCGTGAAGATCCAACCCGACACATTTGCCCCCCTTCCCAAACACGTGGCGGAAGGCCTGCGTACGCGCATTGCCCATCATCAGACCCAGGGGATCTTCGGCTTCCGCATCGAGGACGTGCGGGAACAGTTCTGCCTGATGGTGCTCCCCTATCGGGAGGAGATCACCAACGGCGTCCGCAGCCGCGGCACGGTGCACGGCGGCATCGTCGCTTCGCTGGCGGACACGGCGGCCGCCATTGCCCTGGCCACCTGTTTCGAGGGACAGATGAGCTTTGCCACCGTGGACCTGCACGTCACGTACGTCGCTCGTGCACAGTCATCGCTGTACGCGTACGCCCGCGTTATCCGCAAGGGCTCTCGCATCAATGTCTGCGACGTGGAGATCGCCGATGAGTCCGGCCAGCTCGTGGCCAAAGCGATCGTCAATTTCATCCTCACCAAAGCCGTCGAACCGAAGTGAAAGTCTGTCGGTGAAGAATTCCCTCTGGGCCCCTCCCAGGGCCTGGTTCATGATATTTCGCATCCTTGCCGTGGTCGTCTGGTCCGTGATGACGGTCACCGTGAGCACCGCCGCCGCCTTTCTCGAAAGCGGCCGGCTGGACTGGCTGAACTATCTTCTGACCCTGGCCATCGCCTCGACGGTGCAGGGGTTCCCCGCTCACATCGTGAACGAGATCATGGACTGGCAGACCGGGGCCGACCGCTTCAGGAAACTCGGAGAAAAATCGGGCGGCAGCAAGGTGCTCAAGGCGGGCCTGGCCACGGTGCCTCAACTGTGGTGGATGTTCGGGGTTACGTCGCTGATCGGTTTCCTGCTGATCGCACTGCTGTACTTCCGGACGGGTCCGGCGGTGATAGTTTTTTTTGCCGTCGGATATTTTGTGAGTTTGTTTTATACCTTGCCTCCTTTCCGTTTCTCTTACCGGCCGTTCGCCGGTGAGTGGCTCGGCGGATTCCCCGGCGTTGTGCTCACTATCACGGGGACGTATTATGTGCAGACCGGCCGTATTTCCGCGCGGGCGCTGTTTCTCGCTGTCTGGATCGGCCTCGTATACGTATCGATCATGGTCCTTTTTCACTATCTTGACTACGAAGGCGACCGGCAAGCCAGACCGATGAAACGCACCACGATTGTCTTTCTCGGTCTGCGGCGGAGCAAGCGGTACGTCCTGGCTCTTCTCCTTCTCGCGGGCGTCCTGTCGACGGCTCAGGCGTGGAAATCGCCGCCGCTCTACTGGCTGATGCCCTTGTCGGTTGCGGTCTATGGGATCATCCACCTTCGATGCGACCCGTCCTCTGCGGAATCGGTTGTGCGACAGGGACGCCTGTTGACCTACGCCGTCATGGCCTTCTCGTTGGCCTTTTCCGTGACGGCCGAACCGCGGCTCGCCGTGGCCGGACTGATGACCCTGGCGGCGTTCTATTTGCACAAGAAGTTTGGTAAACTCCGGAGCCTTAAACCGGCAAAGGAACCTTCGTGAAATTCGAATACTCCGAGTGGCAGGCGGATCTCATCAAGCAGAACAATTCGGCGATCCGCCCTCCCCTATCGACTTGATGGCAACGATCAGCGGGTTGGACGGGTTCCCGCTTGTTAGGACCGTTCATCGGACCAAGGCCATCTTTATCGTTCGCGTCTGTCGTCCGACCCGCAGGCGGCAGAAGTAAACCCCGCTGGCCAAGGCGCGGCCCGAACGGTCGCGACCGTCCCAGACCACGACGTGCGGTCCGGCATTCTGGGTATCGCTTACGAGCGTCGAGACATGCTGTCCCAATGCGTTGTAGATGGACAGCGTCACAGGGCCGGCCATCGAAAGATCATAATGAATGCGCGTAGTGGGATTGAACGGATTCGGGAAATTCTGGTGCAGGCTGAAGAGCCAAAGGCGTCCCGTCTCGCGGCCGACGGACACTGGTTGGGTTGTCCACTCGGCTTGTTCCATCAAATGTCCATAGTGAGGTGGGAGGATGTCCTCGAGCGGCCGTCCGTAGCCGTCCAGGGTCCACGCTTTGGCATCGACGACCGCGCGGAACGCGCGGCGGTAGATCAGCCGGGCTCGGACGCGATAGGACTGCGATGAATCCGGGATCGAAAACGTATAGGTCGTGGTGTCGGAAGCGAACGGCGCAATTCGATCGTCGGATACGATACCCGTCGCGTCGGTGTAAAAGACGGGGCTCGCGCCCGTGGAATCGTGATTGATTTTGCCGTAGAATTTACCGGGAAGACCGGCATAATACCCAAGATGTGGATCGCCAACGCCGCCGAGCGGGTGAACGGTTTGAGATCCTGTGAACACGAGCGCCGTCGAATCCGTTTCACGCCACGCCTCAACGAGCAGGATCATGTTGCGGAAAGTTACTCCGGTCGGCACATGGTGTCCCGTCGCATGGTTGGTGATGACCCCTTCCACGCGGAGCGTCGTATCGTCCTTTTCGACGTGAAGGTCCAGCGTGACGGCATTTTCCAGGTACCACGCCGTCGTACCTTCGAACCAATGACTGCGAATCGTCGATGAATCGCGAACGACCGGGTCAACCGTGCAGATTTGGGTCGCACCGTAGGAGGGCATATGGCACGTCACACACGTGGCGAAGTGGGCGGAGGACGTGTCGGCGTAGGGACTTGCCAGCCATTCCAGGTACGTGGGCTCGGAAATGACACCGTTGGGTTCTTCAAAATCACCGTCATCGTCCGGATCGTTCTTGTCTTGATGACACGACGCGCATACGGCGGCCGTGAGCTGGGGTTGGTACGAAGGACGCATTAATGGCGCGGTAAAGTAACTGACGTCTCCGAGCACCCCATATTGGACCTGGCTAGAAACGGGAGATGGTCGGGTAAAGGTGACGACGCCCGGATAGATGCCGGGAAAATTTGTTCTGGTTTCATCTATGTGCGCGATCTTGTGGCATACCTCGCAGGACACGCCGGCGAGCGCATTGGCGGAAGGACTGTTGAAATCGTCGAGCAGCGTGAAAGGATCGTCAATCCAGACCTGCGGCTGATGGCAGGACGCACATTCGGAATTTGGATTGATGCTCGCATGGTGGGAGTCCCGTGTATAGACAAAACCTCCCATGCCGCCCGATGTGCCGGTACCGTTATAGATGTCGTACACCCATGTATTCAACCCGGCATGAGCCATGGCGGATGTGGTCCATTGACTCCATTGATCCGGGTGACAGGCGCCGCACGTCGATGGATCCATGAACGTGTAGGAATTGTTGGTATCCTGGGGGACACGTTCCATCACAAGGAGCAAACTGTCTTCAGGTGTGCTGGTTATGGCAGAGCCATTGTAAAAGGCCGGTTTGGCCCCGACGACAACAAGAGAGGTCCCGCTCGCCTCGGCCAGATGGAAATATCCGTTGGAGTCGGTGGTCGTTCGAATCGTGGTGGCCCGAACAGAAACCAAGGCGCCGACCACAGGGCTCATATTGCCCTCTTCTTTCAACCAGCCCGATACCTGGGCAAAAACCGACGATGGCCATAGAGTCAATACCAGCATGAACCGAAGACTCATGTCAATCTCCCGGATTGGATGCCGATGCGTACAGTTTGCCCGTGGACGAATCGCCAATACGTCTGTACATCCCTATTCCTTCGGGCCGCACGTCATGGTTTCACATGGTTGATCGCTGCGTTACTCGTCCCAAAACCGATCCATCTCCTCGAGGGTCGAATCCTTCATTTCGCGGTTCATCTCCGGCTCGTTTTCTCTCCGCACACCGCCCGGAGGAAGGAAATGTCCGTCACGTCTTTCATGGGCGCGAGACACAGCGGAGTGTCGATGTCAATCGGGCCGATGCGCAAGGAATTAGCATACGGAAATAGCGGCTGAATATCAACACGCACAGGGACGGATCGAGCAAAGAAAAGTCCCGGCCTTACGCCCGATGGCCTCATCAACCAGCGCCGGCCTTGTCAGGTTGCCCTTGCCTTTGCATGGGCCTTTTCCTATTTTCTCCCAAGGGAGAGATACCGGAAGAAACACGCAGCCGGTGTCCTCTTATCTTTGGATTCACACCGGCCGGTATCCTTCCACGGAATAGAGCCTTCTTCTTAAGGAGGCCCGTGATAAAACGGGTGAAAACATCGCTGGCGATCTGCTCGTCGTCTTGTCGTGTGATATGGTTTCGATTGCCGCACGGTCAACGTGATCGAAGGAATCGTCGTTCGCGCGTATTCGTATCTTCCCGTCGCTTGCGCGCGCGTGCGCATCCAGGGCTAAAATGAATTCGTGCTGACCGTCACGGATGGGCACTTCACGCTCGTCACCGACCTCGACCATGGAACGAACGTCAAGATGACGGCAGGCAACACCCAACTGACCGACCAGTGGCGCGAGTCCAAACACTCCCGGGCCGTCTCTAATCCGATATTCCTGCAGATCTACAACGGCACGGACGTCAACGGCACGTCAGGGGTGTATCCGATCCTGTGGAGGAAACCGGCGACAACATCATCGTCAACAACAGCGACGGCCATTGCGCCTTTTATTTGCTGCCGCCGAACCGCGGCTCGCCGTGGCCGGACCGATGACCCTGGCGGCGTTCTGTTTGCACAAGAAGTTTGATAAACTCCGGAGCCTCAAACCGGCAAAGGAACCTTCGTGAAATTCGAATACTCCGAGTGGCGGGCGGATCTCATCAAGCAGAACATGAAGTTCGAGGATCTGCTCAACTTGTTCAACCAGCTGTTGCTGTACACCAACGGCGATGTGGCCGAGGCCCTTCGATGGATGACGGAACTCGACAAGCACCATCACATTTTCTCCGGCGAAATGGGCTTCGACGAGTTTTACCAGCGACTGAAGGACGAGGGTTACATCCGGGAAGAATCACCGGACCGGCCGGTGCTGACACCCAGGGGTGAAAAGAAGATCCGGCAGGACTCGCTGGACGAGATCTTCTCTTCGCTGAAGAAATCGCCGCACGGACTGCACGAAACGCCGCATACGGGCAAGGGCGTCGAGCGTCTGAGCGAAACAAAACCGTACCAATTCGGCGATCCCCCTTCGAATATCGACCTGATGGCCACGATCAGCAACGCGATGAAACACAGTACGTACGACGAGATCGATCTGCGCGAGGACGATTTTGAGGTATACGAAAGCGAGCACCTCACGTCCTGTGCGACCGTCCTGGCGATCGACACCAGCCACAGCATGGTGTTGTACGGCGAGGATCGTATCACGCCGGCCAAGAAGGTCGCGCTCGCGCTGGTGGAACTCATCCTGAGCCGGTATCCGAAGGACAGTCTCGATGTGATCACCTTCGGAGACGACGCTCAGCCCATCGACCCGGAGGACATCCCGTACATCGAGGTCGGCCCCTTTCACACCAACACCAAAGCGGGGTTGCGTCTCGCGCGCCAGCTCCTGCGAAAGCGGCGCAACCGCAACCGGCAGATCTTCATGATCACCGACGGAAAACCGTCCTGTATATGGGAAGAGGGCCGTCTCTACAAGAACCCCTTCGGGCTCGACCGAAAGATCATCAACCAGACCCTCCAGGAGGCCGCCCAGTGCCGCAAGGACGAAGTCGTGATTTCTACGTTCATGATCGCGGATGATCCTTCCTTGACGCGCTTTGTGGACACTTTGACCAAAGTCAACAAGGGGCGCGCCTTCTACGCAGGCCTCAGCGAACTGGGCCAGTACATTTTTGTGGACTACATACGGAACCGGCGGAAGAATCTGAGGTAACGCCCCACCACGCACACACACGCCTTACCCGATGTAGCGGCCGAGGCTCGGTCTCTGAAGCTATTTCTCGGCCAACAACTTGAATTCAGGCAGTCTCATCCTGTATTCCTTGCGTACGGACTCAGTCGTCTCATCCGCGTTCGGTTGGTCATCGGAATACGAGTCCGTCAGCTGGAGCGTCGTCGTGCCCCCTGTGCCCGATTGGAGGAAGAACCGAATGGAGCAGACGTAGTGTCCCTTGTCCGGTTCCCAGATGAACCGGAGTTCCTCGCCCGCTTTGGCAAAGGACACGATCATCGTTCCGTGGTCCCCGGCCAGCGTGCCTGCGGCATGATCACCCACCACGGCCAGCGAAACGCCTTTCCCATCGTCGAACGTGAACTGGCTCAGCGTGCGGATTCCATCCGGTGACGTCAACCGGGACCAGACCTTGTCTGCCGCGGCCTTGATTTCTATCTTTACCGAGACCGATACGAAAGCACTCTTCTTCGTGGGCATGTCCTGCGGAACGGAGCCGCCCGTCTGACAGCTCCCCAGCAGGACAAAAGCAAAAAAGGTTGCAGTGCGCATGAACTTGCTCCTCATGGGTTGGTTGATGACGTGAGTGTGATCCAGCGGTGGCCTTGCCTGGATGGAAAAGCCGACCGTCCTTTTCTGAAGCCTCAGCCGGTGTGGAAATGTACTGAACACCCATCCGTATTGCAAGCTCGTCGCTCCGAACGCTTCCAGACATAATACTTGACACTTCGAACCTCTCCGAGTTATTCTAAGGATGGCTGTCCGCATCCGATCAGGAGGGTCGAGGTTCGGTCCCGCCCTTGCTCTTTCGCGCATCGTTCGAGGATAACCACTGTCCTTCACAAAAATATGCCGGGTATGAGTTCCATCATCCGCCTTTTGCCCATCGCAGGTTTGTTACTGATGCCGGTTCTTCATGCGCAGACTACGATCGAATTTGATCGTATCACGCTCGAGCAGGGTTTGTCCATGAATACGGTCAACGCGATCGTACAGGATGCAGACGGATTCATCTGGTTCGCCACGTCAAACGGGTTGAATCGCTACGACGGCCACTCGATCACGATCTGGCACAACGATCCCGCGGACAGCCAGAGTCTTCCGTTCCCTCGCGTGCAGGTCGCCTGCATGGATGCGCGCGGGCGACTGTGGGTTGGCACGTTCGGAGGCGGGATTGGCCTGCTGGACGAAGGGACCGGGACGTTCCGGAATATCCGGAGGAACGGCGCTCCGCACGGTCTTACGTCCAACTATATACGCAGCCTCCACACTTCGGACGCGGATCCCGATATCTTGTGGGTCGGCACAAACGACGCGGGAGTATGTGCGCTGGACCTGAACCGAATGGAGTTCCTCACGCTTCCACCGTTGCCTCAGACCGCCGTCATCCATTCGCTGGTTTCCGACGAGCATCGGAACCTGTGGTCGGGCACCAGCCGCGGGCTGATGCTTTTCGATCGTTCGGCCGGGCGCTGGCTCCCGTTCGCTCTGAGCGACGGACCCGCTCCCCAGGTCTTTGCCACGGCAAGGGACGCGCGAGGCACGCTGTGGCTGGGAACCGATCGAGGATTGATGGAGTGGGACACGCGCGCGCGGAGGGTGGTGCGCATCTTTACCTACCATCCCCATGCGCCGGCATCGCTGTCCAACAATCAGGTCTGGGCGATCGCTTCCGATACTTCCGCCGGCATCCTGTGGGTCGGTACCGACAACGGGCTCAACCGGATATACACATCCTCCGGCCGTGTCGATCGTTTCATGCACGATCCCCTCAATCCCCGCAGCGTGGCTCACAACATCACCTGGGCGTTGTACCGCGACCGTGCGGGTGACATTTGGGGAGGAACGTACGGCGGAGGCGCCTATCGAATCGACAGGGCCAAGGAGACCTTCCATCACATCCGGGTCGATCCAGGCGCGCCTATCAGTATCTCCGCCAATGACGTCTATTCGTTGTTTGAAGACCGCCTCGGTTACCTGTGGGTGGGGACGGACGCTGGTTTGGACGTCCTGCATCGTGGCGACCGGAAGCGACGGATTTACCCGGCTCTTCGATTCGGTGCGTTTCCACGGATTCCTCGTTCTTTTCTTGAAGACCGCGACGGCCACGTTTGGATTGGAACCATCGGATCCGGGCTGTCCCTCCGCGGCCGTATCTAAGCCGGCCCCATCTTCATGGGATTTCCCACCCGTCCTCTTTCCTCTATTTTTTGTGTGATTCAAGTCGTTCCGAGGACCTGTCTGTAAACCCGACGCACTTCAGTTTCGTTCCGGATTGCTCGGAGTAAGCCATCAATCGTTCTGCTAACTAAGAAGCTAACTAAGGAGTATGCCATGAAAGCCCTCTGTGCGTTGTTTCTGCTGAGTGTGACGCCCATCTACGCCGCCTTCGGTCAATGGGTAACGGGCGGGCCCGATGGGGCCACGGTGAACTGTGTGACTATCGATGGTTCGAATGTCTTTGTGGGAACGGCCACCACCGGGCCATTTCGGTCCACGAATGGCGGCTCGGCCTGGACGGCCGCCAATCAAGGAATCGGAGACGTGTACGTCTACGCGATCCTGATAGACGGGAGCAACGCGTTCGCCGCTACCAACGACGGCGCGTATCTGTCCACCGATGACGGGGTAACCTGGATCGGAATCAACAACGGCCTGACCAACCAGTTCGTCAACGCCATCGCTCTCAGCGGTCCCGTGCTCTATGCCGGAACCAACGCTGGCGTGTTCAAATCCACCGACAACGGTTCTAGTTGGACGGAAATCAACAACGGACTAACCAATACGTTGGTAAACGCCGTCGCCGTCACCGGTCCAACGGTCTTCGCAGGAACAAGCGGCGGCGCATTTATCTCCACCAATGAAGGATCCACGTGGGTGGAGTCGGACAGCGGGTTGACCGCCGTGTATGTGACGGCGTTCACCGTGAGCGGATCCAACGTCTACGCGGGAACGTTCGACGGCGGTGTCTTCGTTTCTACAAACGGCGGAATCAGTTGGAGTCCTTCCAACGCGGGACTGACGTCCACCAGCGTACTATCGTTGGCTTCCGAAGGATCTACCGTCGTGGCCGGGACGAGCACGAGCGGCGCCTTTCTATCGACGGACAATGGCGCCAACTGGAATGCCATCACCAACGGACTCACAACGCCCGATGTTCGTGGTATCGACTTAAACGGCTCGACCCTCGTTGCCGGCACGACTGGAGGAGTGTTCGTTTCAACCAACGGAGGGTCTAGCTGGCAAGTCTCGAATGGCGGGCTGGTGGGCACGATTGTTTGGGCCATGGCAACCGAGGGTTCGACTCTATTCGTGGGCACGCAGGCGTATGGTATCTCCGTTTCTTCCAATGACGGATTGAGCTGGACGACAGCTAACAACGGTCTCTCGAGTCCCACCGTTCGGTCGTTCACCGTGAATCCATCCGGCGTCTTTGCCGGAACTCAAGATGCCGGTGTTTACCGTTCTACCGACGCCGGGGCAACCTGGTTTGCTGCCAACGGCGGAATCACAAGCTCCGGTGTCATCGCCCTGACGACCAGCGGCTCGAATCTGTTTGCCGGGTCGAACACGGGGGCTTATCGGTCCACCGATAACGGTGCCAACTGGACCGCGGTCAACTCGGGATTAACGGATACATACGTCACTTCACTGCTCTCGACAGGATCAACCGTTCTGGCAGGAACCCAGAGCGGCGGAGTGTTCCGAACGACCGATAACGGCGCGAATTGGATCGATGCCAACAACGGGCTGACCTATCCGGCCATTCGCACGCTGGCGGTGAACGGTCCAATCGTGTACGTCGGAACGCAAGGCGGCATCTTCACGTCGACCGATGAGGGAGTTAGCTGGAATCTGCTTTCGTATGTGACGAACGTTAACAGCTTTGCTTTTTCAGGGACGGCCATCCTGGCGGCTGTCGGCGGTTATGGAATGCTCCTCTCCACGGACGGCGGAGCCAATTGGGATTTCATAAACGAAGGTCTGCCGACTTGCGGGTCCTGTCCGCTGCGGTATTTTTGCACTTTCAGCAACAACGCGCGAAGAATCCGGCGCTTCGTATTACGGAATCATGGAACTGTCGGGAAATGTGGGTGAACAGGTTGTTGACGCCTCCCCCGCATTGGCACGAACGTTCACGGGAAATCACGGCGACGGGGCACTCAGTACGAACGGCTATGCCAACCAATCCAACTGGGTCGGGCTTGCAAGCGGAGAGGTCACTTCGGCTGCGGGCTCAACGTTCCGCGGGGGATATTGGGTGACCTCCGCTAGCGGATTGGTGACCTCAGTCCGGGTTTCCTTTGAAGTAGGTTCGCGAACAGCACAATTCGGATTTCGCGGCGTAAGAACGGCGCCCTAGTTCGTGCGCACGTCCGTGAAGGCTATCCGACCGGTCTGGATTTGGGCGATTGCGCTCCCGACGGTGGTCTGGATCGGACAGGATCTTCAGAGTCAAGTCCGATACGCGACTTCAGTTACTAGCTTCAGTTCCGAGTACAACGCTTCGCCCGGTAACTGGTCCGCTTACCAGACAGTCGGCGCGCCCAACACATACCCGTCCTATGGCGACCTCAGTACGGCCTGGGCCAGCCTGACCGCCGACGGTCAGCGGGAGTTCCTCGAGTTGAGCTACGCCTTCCCTCCGCCTTCCCCGATCACAACCATTCGAATCTACGAGACCTTCAATCCGGGTGCGGTGGATACCGTCTACGTGAAGAACCCGGGGACCGGACAGTGGGTGAAAGTGTGGGAAGGTACGGCCAGTCCGGCCCCCGCAGCGGCCAGGATCTTCACCGTGAATTTTCCGGTAACTGCTTTCAACGTGGGGCAGATCCGCATTGCTCTGAATTCTCCGGCCGTTGCCGGCTGGAACGAAATCGATGCCGTCGGAATCTCGAACGATACCGATCCCACGAAATATCACGGAGGCGCGTACGATGGACACGACGATATCATTGCATCTTTTTCCAACCTGGACGGCGTTTCCCCTGCATCGGCAAAATTCCTGGGGGGGGTCGTTCGACGGCTTCTCGGAGGTATCGTCGGCGTTTGGCGCACTCGACGGGACAGCCCCGTCCGCCGCGAAGTTCATCGGTGGATCCTATGACGGACAGGACGAGGAAGTGGGCGCTTTTGCGTCGCTGGACGGTATTCCGCCCAACATCGTCAAATTCCGCGGTGGTTCCCATGACGGCCATGCGCTGCTCTCCGGCAGTCTGTCGGGCTTCAATGGCGGCACTCCTTCCGCTTCCAAATTCCACGGCGGCTCCTACGATGGCCATTCTCAGATCGCCTCTCGCGGGCTGGGATTCAACGGCGACACGGCAAGTCTGGCCAAGTTCTACGGAGGACCTCATGACGGCTTCGCCCATCTGGCTTCTGCGTTCGGAAATCTGATGGGTGTGTCGCCGACCCTGTCGAAGTACGTGGGTGGCTACGATGACGGATACACATTGTCTACTTCCGGACTGACGTACTTTGCAGGACCACCCGATCCGTCCAAGTACCTCGGCGGCATCGATGACGGCTACGCGCAGTTGGTCGGCCCGTTCTCCAATTTCGCCGGCCTGTCACCCTCGATAACCAAGTACGCGGGTGGTCCGGGGGACGGCTACGGGTTCGAATTCTCCGAAATCGACATTTCGCTGCCGGTGGAACTGGCGTCCTTTCAAGTAGCGGTCATACCCGGGCGCGGCGTCGTGAGACTCCAATGGCGCACGGAATCGGAAATCGACAACGCATACTGGTTGGTCATGCGGCGAACGGCTTCGGACTCTCTCCGCACCGTCACCCAACTTCGCGGCATGGGCACGAAAGCGTCGTCAACCGAATACGAGTGGACGGACCGTGAACTGGAACTCGACACACTGTATTACTACCGCCTGGCTGATGTTTCGTATAACGGCTCGATCACGCACCATGACGAACTGGCCGTACGTGTGGACGCTCCGGACGAGGTAGAGCTGTTCGGCAACTTCCCCAATCCATTCAATCCCGAAACGTCCATCCGGTTTGCCCTTCCGCGGAAAGCCGAAGTCTATCTCGTTGTTTACAATTCTCTGGGCCAGCAGGTGAAGGTCCTCTCGAGTCGGAGCTTCTCCGCAGGGTTCCATACCCTTCGCTGGGACGGCACCAACGAGTCCGGCCGATTCGTGTCGAGCGGTGTGTACCTCTATCGCTTGCTGATCCGATTGTCCGATCCCCCACAGCGCCGGATCCGCACCGGCCGTATGATGCTCGTACGTTGAAATGTCAAGAATTATCTCTTGTTTTCTTGATTGTATTCTTGACAAGGCTACGTTCTTTTCTTACCTTTCCCAAGAGTCAAACGCGGCCGCTGCCATGCCACGACGCACCTACAAGAAGATCAAGATCGGAACTATGCTGGGGAAAAAGGCCCTGGAAAAACTTAAGGAACAGGCTGTCCGCGAAGGCCGCTCCATGAGTGCCGTGCTTGAGACCGCGATTCTAAGTTACGAGTCGACGGAGCAGACAGCCAGGGTATTGAGCCGACAGGCCCTGGAGCGGTTTCTCGATCTTCGCTTCAACCTCTCCCTCGCAGATTGGAAGACGATCCTCGAGGAAGATTTCTACGAGCAATGATGCTGGATGACATTCGAGACGGCCAGCTCGTCTTGATTGACGCCAACATCGTGCTTTATGCGATAAGCCGGGCATCCGGTCAGTGCGCCGCTTTCTTGCGCCGAGTAGCCAATCGTGACGTTGTGGGGACCATACCCGTTATCCAGTGGGCTGAAATCATGCATCGTTTGATGATTGCAGAGGCCAGAGATCATGCCTGGATATCGGGCACAAACCCGGCCAGCCAACTATCCAGCCAGCCCCATCGCATTCGAGCGCTCAGAAGATATGCTGAGGCTGTAAGAGACCTGATGGCGTCTGGAATACAGGTGGAGCCCGTCGAGAGGGATGACCTCTTGTCTGCCCTGCACCTTCAGAAGCAGTGGGGTCTTATGACGAACGACGCGCTCCTCGTGGCCGTGGCTGAACGCATGCGGGTCGTTGCAGTGGCCAGCGCCGATCGCCGACTGGCTGACATTGATTTTCTACGAGTGTACGCCCCGAGCGACTTGGCCTAAAGCCTGCGGACTGCTTGCTCCTGTGGTCAATCGGCCGTACATTCTGCAAAACGGCCTGCCATTCGGAGACCACCATGATCCGTTCAACTATTCTTGCACTTTCTCTCGTTGCCAGCTTGCCCCAACCGTACTGGCTGGACGGCACCTGGACCGGAACCGGCTACCAACTCGGTACCCACGGTACCTGGGCCATCCGGCTCACATGCACGCCCGCCCGCGGAGAGTATTCCGTGCAATATCCGTCGCTAAGCTGCGGCGGTTACTTGCAGCCGGTTTCTGTGGAGGAGAACCGTGTGGAGTTCATCGAGTATATCACGTACGGTACAGAGTCCTGCATCCAGGGCGGCACACTCGTGATCACGCGCGTCGACCAGCGGCACATCACGTACTCGTACTTCATGCCCGGCACCAACCAGGTCGAGGCGTTTTCGACGCTCACTCGGGAACCGTAACGGCCGGATTCGGTGCCCGTCGCCATCACGCGTGAAGTTCCCTCGAGCCTGGATCGCTGCGAGCTCACGCACATCAAACGCCGACCGATCGATGTTGTTCGCGCCCGCGAACAACATGCCGCGTATGAGCAGGCGCTGACCGATCTCGGCTGCAGGATCGTGAAGCTCCCCGAAGACGCCGGCATGCCGGATTCCGTCTTTGTGGAGGACACGGCGGTGGTGGTTGACGAATGCGCCATCGTCGCGCGGCCCGGTGCACCGTCAAGAAGCCGGGAAACGGCTGACGTTGCCACGGTCCTGAGACCTTTCAGGTCTGTGCACTCCATCGTCGAACCCGCGACACTGGACGGCGGCGATGTCCTGCGCATCGGCCGCAAGGTCTTCATTGGAGCGAGCCGTCGAACCAATCGCGACGGTGTCGCCCAGCTTCGCGCGATTCTGGAGCCGCGGGATTACCGCGTCATCGTTTGCACCGTGCGGGGGTGCCTTCATCTCAAGTCCGCGGTAACGCAGGTTGGGCCCTCCACCGTGTTGATCAACCGGAACTGGACCGACGTTGCCGCATTCCGTGAATACGAGATCATCGACGTGGATCCCGACGAACCCCATGCGGCCAACGCCTTGTGGGTCCATGCAACGGTGGTCCATCCCGCGGCGTTCCCCCGAACCCGTGAACGACTGGAACGGGCCGGAGTTTTGGTACGTCCTGTCAATCTGTCCGAACTGGCCAAGGCAGAAGCCGGCGTCACTTGTTGCAGTTTGATCGTTCATGAGCCCAAACCGGGAGAGAAGTAGCCAGCGGCGATGTCGAGTCTCGCGACGACCTGCTCGTTCCGATCAACGGCTGGATCGTCATCCAGAGGAATCGCGAAAGTCCACAATTACCCGCCCGAACGCGTGTGGATCTATGAAGGAAATCGTTGTCCGCTGCCCTGTTCAAAATTCACGGAGGAGGTATGGGGAAAGCGATCGCCCTACTATTTCTGCTGACGGCGTCCGCCGTTGCACAGTATGACGGATCCTATTCCGAGGTCTTCTTCGGCCGCCAGCCGAGTGCCCGCGTCGAAGCGATGGGCCGGGGTTCAGTCGCTTTGTTCGCCGACGGTTTCTCATCCTTCTACAATCCGGCTCTGCTCTCCGAAGTCGGGAAGGCGACTGTGAGCCTGAGCGACGCCCGGCCCTATTACCTGCTCGACAAGGCCCTATACGTTCGTTGGGGGATCCTGGCGCGTTCGACCGCGTGTGGTTCTGGGAACAAGTCTTTTTCACTTCGACGCCGGCCCCTCACGCGACATACTCGATTCGACCGGTAACGTAATCGGAATCGCTGACCCCTGGAACACCACAGTGACCCTGTCCGCAACGACAACGCTTTCGAAGAATCTTTCCATGGGTGTTTCCCTGAATCGGCTGACCGATCACGTGAGAGATGGCTCGGACGCTCTCTCCTCCGCTGAGGCAAACGCCTACACTATGGACATTGGTCTGCTGTTTGGTCGTACATTCGGCGACCATATCGTGCGGGTGGGGCTCGCCTGCCTTAACGTTTTCTCGGAGCGATTTGACTATGGGTCGTGGACAGCCGACTGGGATATGCCGCGGCCGCTCCGCGTCGGCATCAGTCTGGAACGACTATCGATTCCACGGCGAACTCCGCACACTGAGCACGACGGTCCACGTACAGTACGAGGATGTGACCAACTACCGGTACTTCACATCGTGGGGCGGTGGTGTAGAAGCAAACATCATGGAAGTGGTAGCGCTTCGATACGGATACTATCGATTCACCGTGGACGATCTTGGAAGCCGCACAAACAAGAACCAGATGGGAAAGAACACGTTTGGAGTAGGGGTCTGCGTCCCACTCAATCGTTTCTCATCTGTTCCCTTGAGTGTTGGTTTCGATGCAGTCGCCATGCAACAGCCCAGCGCAGCGACGACATTCGACGACTGGGACAATTTCAAGGTCTACAGCGTGACGCTGCGCTGGATCGCCGGGAGTCATTGAGACCATCTTCCACGTCGAACCCGGCGTCATGCGGTGGAAGTTTGCGAAGAGGGCGCGTCTCCGCATACGTCGCGGCCGCGGCCAGCAAGAGCCGCGGTTACTTCTTTTCCGTCGACGAACTCGCGGGCGGAGCACCTACCCGTTCTCGTCCATCCATCCTTTCTTCAGATCCGCTTCCGGCACGCTGGACAGGTACGGCTTGATATCAAGGACCGGCGTGCCGTCGAGCATGTCGACCCCTTGCACGTGAAGCATGCGGCCTTCACGCCTCAGAATCCGCACAACCGTGAGACCAATTGGATTAGGTCTGCGGGGAGAACGCGTGGAAAAGACTCCGTGCGGACGCGACGCCGTTGGCGGCTTGCTCATCAAGTCGTACCCTTCCGACCGGTCGAACACCCAGATCACGAACACGTGCGAGAATCCTTCGATATCCGTTAGTCCTTCCTCGTACTCGGGCAGCAGTTCAAGCCTCCCTTCCGCTTCGTGTTTCGCTCCCGGCCCTTTGGGAATTTGCGCCGTGTCCGAGTAAGGGCTTCGTACGTATCCGATCGATTTCATTGACAGCATGCGGTTCTCCTGCGTTGCGGATGCGGGCCGATGGTACATCCTCGGAGGGTGCCGATGTGCGCCACTTCTTCAATAGTATAGACAGGCTTCGCCTGATCTCGACGGTGGACTCGATGCGGAGTCCGGCGTCCTGCGCGAGGGCGAGTGAATGCTCGAAATCCCGTTTCGACACATGTCCTTTCGGCTCCGAGAACAGAAGGAGCGCGCCGGGTTTCATCGCACGATGGATCTCGGCAAAAAGACGGCCTCGATCGGGAACTTCGTGAACCATGGCAAACGCCAGACCGAAATCGATCTTGCCGTCATACTCCCGGATGTGAAGGGATTGCTCCGACGCTTTGATCGTCACGATGCGATCGAGCACGCCAGCTTTTTGGGCGCGCTGCCTGAGTTTTTGCAGCATCTTCTCCTGGATGTCCACGCAGATCACTTTTCCGTTCGGCCCGACCCGCCGTGCGAGCGTAAGCGTGAAATAGCCCATTCCCGGACCGACCTCGAGTACCGCCATGCCCTCGCGCACGTAAGGACCAAGAACTTGCTCCGGAGGGTGGCTGAATTTCCTGAACGGGATGAGCAGAAGGTATCCCACCCACCAGGGACAGACGTGCGGTGTGCGTTCCTTCTTCATGGTTGAATGCCGTTTCGATGCGTCCTGTCTACTCGTCCTGATCGATGAACCATGCTTCGAGCCCGGGAGGTCGCGTCTCGTCTTCAGGGGAATAAATGTAGCCGGACAGGCGGCCGTAGTTGTCCAGATCGCCTGCGATCAGAAATGTTCCCTCGAGCGCTCGTCCGCCGTCGATGAACCGGATTCGCAACACCTTGATCCGGTCCGACGTCACCGGCACGATCCTCCCGGTTCCCTGTACCGTCACGCCTCCCACGGTACGTTCAATGTCGAGGAGGCTGTCGCCCATGGATACCACGACGGTCCCGGTATAAGTGGCGATGGAATCGGGATACCGGCCGATCATCTGGTATCGCCCAACAAGAAAACCGTAAAGGTCTTCATCCTGCGCCGTCAAGGAAAACGGTACGGCCAGAACTGCGATCATCATGAATAGCGAAGTCTTCATGCGATTCCTCGTTGACGATTACATAAACGTAAGTAAAGTGAGTGAAGTTATCAAGGCAGGAGGGAGCTAATTTGTTTGTTGAGCGCGAAGTCTGTACATTGTCTCGGCGGTTCTTTTGGCGAATCCGGCCCAGTCGCCCATGATAGGGGACGAAAAGATCACTACATTGAGGAGTAACCTATGGAAGAAGACGCTGAGGATCCAGAATACAACCGTAGCGAGACAATCAATGGATTGCTCCAAACGGTGTGGCTCATCAATATGCTTCCTCTGGGCATTGCCATGTTCTTTTTCAGCAGTATCGCGTTCGCAGTGACCTTCCCGTTGAGCATTGTCGTGTGGATCGCTTTCGGCAAAAGGCCCATTCATCGGACGCCGCCTGCCAATTTCTTTTTCCTTCTATTCTGGGGGGCCTACATGAATGTCCCCCTGCACTCGGAGATGAAGTTCACTCGCATCGTCTTTTATTTGATGAGCGATTTTCGAATGGTTGTGGACAACCCCTACAGAGATCTTTTTCGCCTGCTCGTCCGGGGCAGGGCGCATCCCGCGGCAGGATTTGCATATCCTCCGCTCGCACGACTGGCGGGACTTGCCATGTACGCGCTCTCCGTCATGCCCTTCATTTCATTGGGCTGGGGGATTTACGGTGCGACGGCTGGCTGAACCGGTCTTCAAGCAACAACGGCGGTGTCAAGCATCTCTCAGTCTACAATGGCCATCCACCAAGGACGGCGTTGCTTTTCCTTCGATCTTGTGTCGGAGGTTCTCTCGCTCCGATGCGCCGGTTTCTTTTCTTCTATGGGTTGGTCGGGCGGATATCGATTTCGCTGATCATCGTACGCTGAGGCATTTTGAGAGCCGACACGACCGCCGCCGCAACGTCCTCGGGTTTGATCATGTTTTTCTTCCCGACATGCGGCGAGAACCCGGTATCCACGGAACCGGGGCATACGGACAACACGCGGACGCCGTTTTTTCGTTCTTCCAGCATCAGGCACTGGCTGAACGCCCGTAAGGCCCACTTCGTAGCCGCATAACCGCTGCCATCCACGAAGGCGTTCTTGCCCGCGAGCGAGGCGATGTTGACGACGAAGCTTTCTTTGGCGGCGCGCAAGTGCGGCAGCGCGGCCTGCGTTGCGATGAATACGGCGCGCATGTTCACGCTGAACATCTCATCCCACTCCTCGGTCGAGAGTTCGGCCACGGGTTTGAAATAGCCCAGGCCGGCATTGTTGATGAGGATGTCCAACCGGCCGAATTGCTTTACCGCCGCCTGGACCATGGCTCGAACCTGCTGTTCGTCACGCATGTCCGCAGGAACAACGGCCGCGTCGGTCTTCATGGAACGAATTTCCCGTGCCGCATCTTCTAGTTCCCGAGTAGAACGTGCCGACAAGACGAGCCGGGCGCCTTCCCGGGCCAGGGCGACGGCGATGGATCTCCCGATGCCGCGGCCGGCGCCGGTAACGAGGGCAATTTTGTTCTGGAGAGTCAAGGGGGCCAGGCGAGAGGCCTATCCACTCATGGATTCCAGGAAGTGCTTGTTGGACCGCGTGCCGCGCATTTTATCGAGCAGCATTTCCATGGCCTCGACCGGTGTCTTGTCGCTGAGGAACTTCCTCAGGATCCACACGCGGTTCTGCTCCAACTGTGAGAGCAGGAGCTCTTCTTTTCGAGTGCCGGAACGGTTTAGATCGATGGCCGGGTACACGCGCCGGTCGGCGAGGCGCCGGTCGAGGATAATTTCCATGTTACCGGTGCCCTTGAATTCCTCGAAGATCACTTCGTCCATACGGCTGCCGGTCTCGATAAGGGCGGTGGCGATGATAGTCAGGCTGCCGCCTTCTTCGATGTTGCGCGCCGCACCGAAGAACCGTTTCGGGCGGTGCAGGGCGTTGGAGTCGACGCCCCCGGACAGAATCTTGCCGGAGTGCGGAACGACCGTGTTGTGCGCGCGGGCGAGGCGGGTGATCGAGTCGAGCAGGATCACCACGTCGTGACCGCACTCGACCATGCGCTTGGCCTTTTCCAGTACGATGTCCGAAACCTGCACGTGCCGCTCGGGCGGCTCGTCGAACGTCGAACTGAGAACCTCGGCTTTTACCGACCGCTCCATGTCGGTCACTTCCTCCGGCCTCTCGTCGATCAAAAGCACGAGCATCTTGACCTCGGGATGGTTTTCCGTAATGCTGTTCGCGATGCTTTTGAGCAGTACCGTCTTACCGGTCCGCGGCGGAGCGACGATCAACCCGCGCTGCCCCTTGCCGATGGGGGTGAACAGATTCATCACGCGCATCGAGAGGTTATGCGGGTCTTTGGTCTCGAGGTTGAGCCTCTCTTTGGGATAGATCGGCGTGAGGTTGTCGAAGAGGATCTTGTTTTTGGCCTCCTCGGGGTTCTCGAAGTTCACCGCCTCGACGCGCAGCAGAGCATAGAATCGTTCGCTCTCCTTGGGAGGGCGAATCTGTCCGCTGACGACGTCGCCGGTGCGCAGTCCGAATTTCTTGATCTGGGACGGCGAGATGTAGATGTCGTCGGGGCTGGGCAGGTAATTGTAATGCTGGGAGCGCAGGAATCCATATCCGTCCGGGAGGATCTCGAGTACCCCCTCGCTGAAAATAAAACCGTCCTTCTTGGTCTGGGTCTCGAGGATTGTGAAGATCAGGTCCTGTTTTTTAAGGCCCGTCACACCGGCGAGCCCGAGACTCTTGGCGATCTCATTCAGTTCGGAGATCTTCATGTCTTTGAGGCTGGCCAGGTTGAAGGTCATCGTGTCTTCTTTGGTGGGCATGACGTAAGGCTTTGTTGGGTTTAGAAATGAGGTTGGTGGAACTTGTTCAGGAGTTTATGAGCCGCAAGGGGCCCGTCGAAAGGCCCGTGAAACCGCCGGGCATGGACGGAAACCGGACAACGGATTTTTCAGCTAATCAGGAAATAATAAAAGAAGTGAACCGATCTGAAGTTGAAAACTAGCGCAGCAATCGTGTTCAAGTGTACACGAATCACCCGTGTTTGTCAAGAAAATTCTGAAGCCCGGGGCAGCGCATCTTCGCCGAACTCGTGATCCGCCGATACACGCTTCATCGGATTCATTTCCCTTTCAGTTTGCGCACTTCCGCGGCCAGCGCGGGCACGACTTCGAGCGCGTCGCCCACGATACCGTAGTCGGCGACCTTGAAGATCGGGGCTTCCGGATCGCTGTTGACCGCTACAATGTACTTCGAGCTTGACATGCCGGCCAGGTGCTGGATGGCGCCGGAGATTCCCACCGCCACGTACAGCTGGGGACTCACCGTCTTGCCCGTCTGGCCCACCTGTTCCTCATGCGGCCGCCAGCCGGCGTCCACGACGGCACGCGAGGCTCCGTGGGCACCGCCGAACGCGTCGGCCAGGTCCGTGATCAGGTTCCAGTTCTCCGGTCCTTTGAGTCCGCGGCCACCCGAAACGATGACGTCGGCCTCGGTCAACTCGACCTTCTTGCCGGACTCCACGACGACATTCTTGACGCGAGCACGGATGGGCTTGAGACCGACCGGCACATTCTCCACAACGGCGGCGGCGGCGGACTCCTGCGGACGAAACACATTGGGCCTTAGCGTAATGACCTGGATCGAAGCAGTGAGGCGGATCTTCTGAAGCGCCTTGCCGGCAAAGATCGGGCGCGAGATCACCAGCTTGCCGCCCTGAACCTCCAGGTGCGTCACGTCGCTGGCGAGACCTGCGTTGAGCCGAGCGGCCACGCGCGGTGCGAGGTCTTTTCCCATCGCCGTAGCCGGAAAAAGAACAACGGAGGCGTTCAGTTTCTTTACGATCTCTTCAACGGCTTGCGTGTAACCCTCCGTCGAGTACTGCTGAAGGTCTGCATGATCAACGGCGTACACTTTTGCAGCCCCGTACTTGCCCAGCTCAGAGGCCATGGACTCCACTCCGGATCCGACCACTAGGGCGGCGAAGTCGGTCGACATCGCTTCGGCCAGTCGGCGGGCTTCGCTGACGACTTCGAAAGCGGCTTTCTTGAAACTTTTATCTCGTTGTTCGGCGAATGCGAGTATCATACAGGTGCTCCCGTTCTATAATTCTGTCCCGTTCAGATGACCTTGGCCTCCTCGTGCAGCAGACGGACGAGTTCCGGTACCGCCTCGGCGCCTTTTCCTACGATCTTGCCCGCCGGTCTCGGTGGCGGCAGTTCCAGTGCTACCACTTCCGACGTGGATGGGGTTGCCCTGGCGTCCTTCTTCTCCAACGGTTTCTTTTTCGCCTCCATGATGCCTTTCAGGTTCGGCAGGCGCGGTTCGTTGAGTCCCTTTTGCGTACCGATCACGGCGGGAAGCGGCATCTCGACGACCTCGAGACCGCCCTCGATCTCCCTTTCGACCGTGCAGCTCTTTCCGTCGGCACCGATCTCCAGCTTGACCACCACCGTGGCACACGGAAGGTCCAGACGCTCGGCGACCATCTGCGGCATCTGAGCGCTGTCCTCGTCGATGGCCTGTTTGCCGAAGAGCACGAGGTCCGGCGAAAGGGCCCTGAGTTCCTCGGCCAGCGCGGAGGAAACGTCGCCGTTGAAGCCGGCGTCCGCTTTGAGCAGGATACCTTTGTCCGCGCCCATGGCCAGCGCTTTGCGGATGTCGTTCTCCGAACGCTCGGGGCCGAGTGTCAGAATCGTAATCTCTCCACCGAATTTCTCCTTCGACCGGATGGCTTCTTCGATGGCGTATTCGTCATACGGATTGATGACCATGTTGGCCGAAGTGAGGTCGATGGACTTGCCGTCGCCCGCGATCTTCACACGCGTCTCGCTGTCCGGTACCTGTTTCATGCATACTACGATATTCATGGGCCGTCTCCTGTCTGCCGTTCGGACGTTACACTACGCAAAGGGCGGCGCAAGGTAAACAGAAATTCCGGAAACGTCAATAGAATCCTTGGGGGTTGCCACTATTTCCGGCGGTATCAACGCAAGCAAAGCGCTCCCAGAGAGAATGTCACCCTACCCCAGGTAGTGGCGCAGGATGCTGCTGCGGGAGGTGTGGCGAAGGCGGCGTATCGCTTTTTCCTTGATCTGGCGGACGCGTTCGCGCGTGAGGCTGAATTTCTCCCCGATCTCCTCCAGCGTCAGCGGATGGTCCGAATCGAGACCGAAGTACAGCTTCAGCACTTCTGCCTCCCGCTGCGACAGCGTGTCCAGGGCGCGCTGGATCTCGATCCGGAGCGATTCGTTGAGGAGTTGGTGGTCCGGGGGCTCCTGTTGCTCGTTCTCGATGACGTCGATGAGCGTGTTGTTGTCGGAGTCGTGCAGGGGCTCGTCCACCGACACGTGCCGGCCGGACATCTGCAGGGTGTTGTTCACCTCAAACGCCGACATGTCGAGTTCCTGCGCTATCTCTTCGCTGCTGGGCTCGCGCTCGAATTCCTGTTCGAGGTCGCTGTATATCTTACCGATCTTGCTGAGCGTGCCGATTTTGTTGAGCGGGAGGCGTACGACGCGGGCCTGTTCCGCCAGTGCCTGCAGGATGGACTGCCGGATCCACCAGACGGCGTAGGAGATGAACTTGAACCCGCGGGTCTCGTCGAACCGCTTGGCGGCCTTGATGAGGCCGATATTGCCCTCGTTGATGAGGTCGTTGAGCGAGAGGCCCTGGTTCTGGTACTGTTTCGCCACGCTCACGACGAACCGCAGGTTGGCTTTCGTCAGTCTTTCCAGCGCGTCCTGTTCGCCTTCCCTCACGCGGCGTGCCAGGTCCACTTCTTCTTCATGGGTCAGCAGGGGAACATCGCCAATTTCCTGAAGATACTTATCTATCAGCTCGTTGCTGTGTTCGCTGAAATGACTCATACGCCGTCCTGTCGTTGAGGTTTGACGATCCGCTGCAACGCGTCGATCTTCTCATGGATGGACCGGATGGCCTGCACGAGCGATTGGAAGCGGGGATCATCCAGGGGCATCCTCTCCGGTCCGGTGTGCAGCCGGAAGGCCGGTCCCTCGAATTCCTTGAATCGCACATAGCGGCCTTTCTGGCACCGCAGGAGTTCGATTTCCCTGCGGGCGGAGTCGGCGAGGTCTTCCATCGCTCCGGAAAATTGTTCGATCCCTTTATTCCAATCAAGCGGCATGTTCGTTCTTTTCTAGGTCCGGTCTACGCGGTCGACGATCCCGATGATAGACGCGTCGGTCGGCGCTTTGCGGTCCAGCGGAATCGGCGCTTCACCCGAAGTGACGTAGTACACCAGTTCCTGCGGTTGTCCGGCGCCGATGGAATCGGTCGCGACGATCGGGCTCCCCACGGGCGTGAGGTCCGAATTCACCGGCTGGATGATCTTCAGGCGGCAGCCCTCCAGGCTCGGGTGTTTTCGGGTCGCCCACACGGTCCCGATAATACGCGCCATATTCACCGATTCATCCTTCCCGGTCCAGTTTGTCCACGATGGCCATGATCACGGCGTCCACCGGCCGGTCCTGAGTCGTCTCCGTCTGCCGGGCCGAACTGCCGGTGCAGTAGAGGACAATCTCGCCCACGCCCGCCCCGACGGCGTCGGCGGCCACGACAAACGCCTCCTTCTCCCGGTAGTCGAGATCGACGCTCCGTACGATGAGAAGTTTGACTCCTGTCAGTTTCTGGTCCTTTCGCGTGGCCCAGACGTTACCGATGACCTTACCGAGTATCAAACGAGAATCCCTTCTAACTGAAGAAAGCTACGTGGGGTGCGGACGACTTGCGCGCTTTTCCGAGTGCCTCTTCCGCCGATTCCATCAGCGCCTCCGCCCGATCGCCGTCGGCACCGTAAATCGCAATTCCGACGTGCAATTCCGAACCGTCCATGTCGGCTCCGAGCTTCAATTCCGGGAGGTCGCAGTTACGAAGCATCCGCTGTGCGCATTCGAGCGTCTCGTTGCGTCGCGCTTCGAGCAGCATGACTCCGAACCGGTCCTCGCTGAGCCGGGCGACCGTGTCGATCTGACGGATGCTAGTCTTTATAATTTCTGCCACTTTTTCAAGTACAAAATCGCCCTGATGTACCCCTGCGCGCTCATAGATGGCGCGCAACTGTCGGATGTGACAGATCAGCAGCGAGAACATCGTGCCGAAGCGCTGGGCCCGCTGGATCTCCTCGTTAAGACGCTTGACGAACGTCGTCGAATTGTCGATCCCTGTGCGCGGATCATAGGTCAATTCCTGCGTGAGATGATGATCGAGGCGGAACCGGGACATGGCGAGTGCGGCCGCGTGGCACAGGGACTCCACGAACTGGATCTCGTAGATGTTGAAAGCCTCGCGGTCGTAGGATTCGAGGCGCACGACGCCGAAACAATAGTTCTGATCGATGAGGGGCACAACCAGCACCGAGGGCAGCAGCTCTTCGAACGCGTCCGGATGGGTCTGGCGAAAACCGGGGTAGTCGCCGATGTACAGACGCTTCTTGTTCTCTATCACCTCACCGGCGAGCGTCCCCGCCGTCGGTACGGTCGCGCCGGCCGCCGGCTCGGTGTCCTCCGTGGCCTCGAAGATCCGCGCCTCCTCTCCGTTGCCCAGATTGAGCCACAACGAATAACGGTCGCACGAAAGATTGTTGTGCACCATGAGCCGCACCGAATGGAGAACTTTTTCTTCGTCGGATTGCAGCACCACGCTTTCGCTGTACTCGCGGAGGGACTGAAACATGCGCCGCAGCTTGTTCTTGAGGTACACCGCGTCGATCGTCTGGATGGAATTGACGATCAGGTCCCCGTACTGTTCCAGGAGGGACCGCTGCCGTTCGGAGAACGCGCGGACGGAACGATGGTCCACGCTGAGCAGGCCGAGCAGCGTACCTTTCTGGATGAGGGGAACCAGAATCATGGCATTGACCTCTTCGGGCTCTTCGTAATAGCACGCCTTCCGGAGGCGATCGTCTCCGCTTCCGAGCAGTATCGGTTCCCTCGTCCGGATCGCCTCGGAAAACAGGGCCGTGGCACCGTCGTTCAGGGGATGACGGGAGGACGCGTTGAAGTGCTTGCTGTGGGAGCGGAAACTCTGGAGGATCAACTCCTCCTCGAATTCGTTGTACAGATAGAATACCGTGGTGTAAGCCTGGAAGGTCTGATGGATGATGTCGATGATGGCTTCGGAAGTCTTGTTGAAGATCAGCGAGGCCTGCGTATCATCCAGCACCTGGATCGTGTCGGCACGCGGCTTGATTTCACCGGTAGATGAGACGGACCGGCTGTCGGAGTTTTCACCGGACGGCATGATGTCGGTCTCCTGAGGAACGGGACTTGTCGCTTCCCGCCTTCCGCGGAGGATTCGCGCAGCCAGGGCGGAACCGGCGGCGACCGCGGCGAGCACGATCAGCGCCCACACGGAAACATCCAGCGCCATCAACAGAAACATCAGCAGCGTGCCGCCAACGAGGAAAATGTAGCCGTGCGGTCGGAATCGATTTCCCGGGAAGAATTCTCTCATGAAATCGTTGAACAACAGACCCAGTGTAAGCACCGCTCCAGTCAAAATCAAGCGAATCGTCGTTTCCCGACCCCGCGTCAGGCGGTCCACCGGCCAGAAAAGGGCTTGACAATACTGGGGAGGCTGTCTATATTGCCGAACGCGAAAACCTCTATCATACCTCCAACCGAAGGAGATTTCATATCAGACTTGGTACGGCATAATTGGTTTTGTGATCTGATAGAATCTCAATAAGTTCGGAAAGATCTCTCATTCATAATTCAGAGTCTCTTATGCGCACTTCCTTGACGCGGGTCGCGGCGGTGATGGCGCTGTTACTTCTGTGGACCGCCGAAGGCACCGCTCAAACCGGCAACGTTCGTTTGATCGGTTCCGATGAACAGTCCTGCACGTTCCGTTTCGTTACGGGAGACTACGAGCAAGTTTCCTTCACCGCCGGCCCCGTTACGTATCAATCTCTGCGTTTCGGCGGAGCGTTGAACGGTCATACGGTGCCCGGAGAGCCCGCGGTCTGGACCGCCACCGTTCCGCTGCTCGTGCCTTCGGGGGCGGATGTTCGCGTGAGCGTCGATCCCGGAACTGCGACCGATTTGAATGGCGTGCACCTGGCTCCTGTGCCCCATCAGGGATTCGACCGGGATGATTTGCATTCGTCCTTCGACTATCGGGAGGGCCCCGTGTACAGCGGAGCCGCTCCGTTTCCGTCCGAACTCGTACGCGTGTCCGAGACGGCTCGGTATCGCGACTGGACGATGGTCGTGGTTACCGTGTGTCCCATGCAGTACTTTCCTTTGCAGAAACGACTTCGACTGTACGAACAACTGACCGTTCGTGCCGTCTTTACGGGCGGCCGCACGGTCCGTGGCCCCGGTATGGCGTCTCCCGGCGAACTTGTCCGCGCCGAACACGCGTTCATCAATGCGTCCATGGCGGCGCGCTTTCAAGTTCGCCCCGCGCAACCTCTGCGCCGCTCAACCTCGCCGCTCAGTACGGGCACCTGGTACAAGATCCGGATCGCCGACGAGGGACTGTACAAGCTCGACCGCAAGTTCTTCGAGGATCTGGGTCTCCGGCTGAGGGACATCGATCCGCGAACGATCAAGATCTACAACAACGGCGGCGACACGCTGCCCATGGTCCCTCCGGACCTTGACTTGTCCGACCCGCTCAACCCGACCGGCGTTGAGGGTCTCGTCCTCAAAGAGAATCCTATCCTCGTTGCCGGTGAGAACGACGGGACGTTCGACAACGACGATTACGTCCTCTTCTACGGGCGCGGCCCTCACAATTGGTACTGGGACTCGCGCACAGGTGCCTACCGGTTTCACTCGAATTTCTACTCCGACGAGAACGTGTACTGGCTCACGTTCAACGACCCGACACCCGGAGAACGGATTTCGCTCAGGCCTTCTCCGGCTGGCACCGCGCAGCCCCAGACGAACTTTCTCGACCGTTTTCATTTTGAGCGGGACCGGTACAACCCACACGAATCCGGTCTGGTGTGGCTGTTCGGCTTGATGAATTCGGGACAAACGACCGCGTATCCTTCCACGGCGGATGTACCTTCCGCTTCGTTCCTGAGGGACCGCGACGTGTCGGGCAAAGTCGTGTACCGACTGAAATTCAAGGGCGCCAACCCGAACGGATCGAACAACCGCTTTACGGTGTCTGTCGATGGAGCAGGTTCGTATCAGACGCAGTATTTCAGTGCCCTGGTCAGTCGATTGCTCACGTTTACGCTCGACGGTTCGCAAGTGACGGCGGGGCGCTGCGATGTCACGTTCAACCCGGGTTCGCCGACCGCCTCGGCCGGTCTGGACTGGTTGCAGATCGATTACTACAGGAAGTTGATGCTGGCGGACGGCACGCTGCACATGTTCTCGCCGCTGGAGGACGGCGTCTACCAGTATACCGTTGACACCCGCAGCCATTCGCCTTCCGGAGTGCGGGTGTTCGACGTTACAGACGGGACCCATCTGGTCGAATGCCCGGTTTCAGCCGGAACCGGCTCGGTCACCTTCAGCGACAGCGTGACGTCCGGTCAGCCGCGGCGATACCTGGCCGTCTCCCGTGACGCATACACGACGGTGAAGTCTTCTCAGGCCGTGCTGGACCGCAATTCCGACCTGCGCAACACAACGAATTCCGCGGACTATATTATTATAACGGCCAGGGAATTCATGGCCGAGGCCCAGACTCTCGCACAGCATCGGACAACGTTCAACGGTTTCAGATCCATGGTAGTGGATATCGAAGATGTCTTTGACGAATTCGGCGGCGGCATCCCCGATCCGACGGCCGTTCGCGATTTTCTACGGTATGCCTATTACCGGTGGGAGGCGCCGGCGAAAGGCGATCATGTTTCCTACGTCCTGCTGATGGGCGACGGAGACTATGATTATCGGAACGCCATTGTCAAAGGGCGTCACAACTGGATTCCCACATATCAGATCGAAAGCCATAACTCGGACGGGGGCTACTCCATCGACTCCCGCCAGGTGGACGACGCGTTTACCTGGCTCAACGAGTCCCGCGTGGCGTACTACCACGACGGAGTCGAAGCCTACCCATTCATGATCGGATATGCTGCGGAATTCAGTATCGGCCGCATTCCATGCACATCCGCCGAGGAAGCCGATGCGGCAGTGGAGAAAATCATGGCCCACGAGAATTACGAGAATCTGGAGTCTTGGCGACACACCATTACGCTGATCGCCGACGATGAATTTGCGGACGGGGGAAACAACAACGAACTGAATCTGCACTTGAATGAGGTGGAGGGTTTGGCCGAGGATACCAGTGCAATCCCGGGATACTATGTCCGCCGCAAGATCTATCTGACCGATTTCCCCTACCAGAGAGCGGGGGCCCGCCGGGTCAAGCCCGGCAGCCGCGACGCCTTCCTTTCACAGATCAACAAAGGCAGTGTGATCTTCAACTACGTGGGCCACGGCAACCCGAAGCAGCTTGCACACGAGGAGGTGTATGTCTCCGATCGCGATTTTCCCAAAATTCACAACAAGGATCGCTATTTTCTATTCACCAACTTCTCGTGTTCTTTTGCCCGGTTCGACATGGCGGGGGAACAAGGCGGTGGAGAACGAATGGTGGTAGCTCGACAGAAGGGGGTATTCGGTCTGTTGGCAGCCACACGCGCCGTGTATGCCTCTCCGAACACCATTCTGATGAGGCAGATTTTCAGAAAGTTGAAGTTGAGCGGTATCGTAGGAGACGGTGTGCTCAAGGGCAAGCTGACCCGAGGAACCGAATCCAATACGGAAAAATTCAACTACCTTGGGGACCCCGCCACCACGCTGTGGTATGCTTCGCGGAACATCCGTTTCAATCTCTCGCAGCCGCTGGTGATCGGGGCACTGAAGAGGCATTCGTTGAGTGGCTTTGTCGATGACGGAAGCGGTACACCCCTGAACACGTTCAATGGAGAGATCGCCGTTACGGTGCACGACAAGGCCTCCGCGAAGACGTACCTTGCCGAGTGTGATACCCCGCCTTGTTTGACGAGCACCTACCGCACGGACCCCAACGTGATCTTCCGCGGCAAGGCCACGGTGGTGAACGGCACGTTCACGGTGGATTTTGTGGCCCCGAGGGACATCAGTTACAGTTTCGAGAACGGCTCTATCGTCACGTACGCGTTCGACGGTTCGCAATACGCTGGCGGCTACACAACCTCCGTGATCATCGACTCGACCACGGCAAGCACGACCGACACAACCGGCCCGGAACTCACCGTCTCCTTCGAGGGCCAGAACTTCACCAGCGGGGATGCTGTGCCGCAAGATCCGGTCCTGCTCCTGCGGCTCGAGGACAGCAGCGGCATCAACGTGACGGGCTCCATGGGTCACCAGATTCAACTTGCTATCGATAACAAAACTACGTATAATCTCGCCGACGTGTTTATGTCCGATGTCGACACGTACCGATCGGGCACGGTCCGGATGCGGTTGGGCGGTGTGGCGATCGGCAAACATACGGCGACCGTTACGGCCTTCGATCAGGCCAACAACGTGACCTCTCGGTCGTTTACGTTTGACGTGGTCAGTACTTCGACGGCAAGCGGGGACCCGGCGCCGATCACGTTGTCGCAGATGATGAACTACCCCAACCCCTTCCGGACGCGAACCCACTTCACGTTTGTGATCAATCATGCGGCAGCCGACGTGGAAATCCGCATTTACACGATATCCGGCCGGTTAATCAAGAAACTGGAGGCGCCGGCCCCCTCAACGTTCGGCTACAATGCCGTCGAGTGGGACGGACGGGACGAAGACGGAAATCGCGTGGCCAACGGCGTATATTTGTACAAGTTGAGGGTTCGGTCGCTGGAAAATACGACGCGCGCCGAGAGCATCGGAAAACTGATGATCGCAAAGTGATTGCACAATGATTCTTCATTTTAACCGGCTCAACTTCGCCGAACAGGGAGGACCGTATTGATTGTTTGCTAACGATTCGTGTGTTAATCGTTACGGTATTGTGTTTCAGGAGGTTTGTATGTTGTATCGTTTGATGAGAATGCTCTTGGTCCTCGTCCTCGGCATCGCCGGTCTCGCCGGCGCGCGGCCGTCTTACGCACAAAGCGAAGCCGGTGTCCTTTTCCTGCTGATTCCCCCCGGCGCGCGTCAGAACGGCCTGGGTCAATCGGGAACGTCCAACGTCAAGGACGCAAACGCGATCTATTGGAATCCCGGCGCCCTGGGATTCGTGGTTACTCCGGAACGGCCTCGCGATATCCAGTTCATGCACGTCAACTGGCTGCCCGGTTTCAATCTGAATGACCTGTACTACGATTACGGCTCGCTGGCGTGGTACCTGGAAGACATCGGCGTCGTGGGCGCCAACTTCACGTACTTCAATCTGGGCGAACAGGAAGTAACGGACGCCGCCGGGAATCCCAACGGTACGATTACGAGTTTCGACGTGGCGCTCACGGCGTCGTATGCCACCAGACTGACGGAAGATTTCGGCGTGGGCGGCAACATCAAGTTCATCTACAGCAAGCTGGCGGACCGCAACGCCACCGGCGAACCGCAGAAAGGATACGGAAGTTCCGTCGCCGTGGATGTGGGAGTGATGAAACGCAACTTTTTCCTGCAGGACCTGACCTTTGGGGCCAGTGTCGCCAACATCGGCCCGAAGATCGCCTACATCGACGAAGACCAGGCTGATCCGCTTCCAACGAACCTCCGCATCGGTTTTACGTATCCGATGTACAAGTCGGAATTCAACAACGTCTACGCGACCTACGAGGTGAACCGGTTGATCGTTCGCGGGCGAAAGGACGGTTCCGACCCTCTCTATAAGGCCATTTTCACCACATGGTCGGACAACGGCTGGCACCGGCTCGGCCACAACATCGGTATCGAGTATACTTATTCCGATTTCCTCTCGCTGAGGACGGGAACCATGCTGGACCCGCTGGGCAATTTGTATGACCTGAATTTCGGAGCCGGCATCAAATACTCCATCGTTCGTTTCGATTTTGCTTACACGACCAAACTGGCGGGTGAATTCAACCCGCGGGACGGCTCGCAGTTTTACAGCCTGGGTCTGACGTTCTGACCTGGGCCTGCGGCTACCACGAATCTGGATTCAGAACACGTCGAGCCGAATCAAGGTTGCCTGAGCAACGGATTCGGCTCTTATTGCATTCGGACCCTGGCCTGTGTATGGAGATATTTCGCTTACGGCTCTTGCCGCTGCTCTTCGGCCTGCTGACCGTCCTCACGGGAACCTCGACCGGACAACACCGGCCGTCCGCGCCCCCAATGCAACGGACGGCATCCCACCGGGGATTGAGCGTGGATTCCCGCTCTCCCAGAACGGTCAACGTGCTGGCGCTGCGGATCCAGTTCAAGCTCGAAAACCCGGACAACCCGGCCACAACCGGCAACGGCCGATTCGATCTTACTGCGCCGGCCGCCGACCGCACCATCGATCTCCCGCCGCATAACAAGCGCTACTTCGAGGACCAGCTGCTGGGCATGCGTAACTATTTCCTGGACGTGTCCGACAGCAATCTGACCATCGAATACACCGTGGTACCGGATGGCGACACCGATGCCGTCACGCTGGACACGTTCATGTCCTACTACGGGATTCTCGGAACGCAGGAACAAAGGGACGTACGTCTCGCGGAGTTCTTCTACGATGCGGTGACCGGTGCCGATCAGACCGGCACCATCGATTTTTCCGCCTACGACTACGTGGTGGTGTTCCATGCGGGCGTGGGCCAGGATTTCAGCCGCGAGGACAACACGCCCAACGATCTGTCTTCGCGATTCGTGTCACTCGACCTTCTGCGGAAGAAGTACGGAAGCACGTTCGAGGGCGTGCCGGTAACGGGCGGTGTGGTAGCGGGCGGCGTGGTCGTGCCGGAAACGGAGAGCCAGTCGCTGATCGATCCGCTGTTCGGCGGGGACGTATTCACGGAGATCGGACTGATGGGCGTCCTCGTGTCAAATTTCGGCAGCCAGCTCGGAATGCCCGACCTGTTCAATACGGAGACGGGGCGCACGGGCATCGGTGTCTTCGGCCTGGAAGACCAGGGGGCCGTCAACGGAGACGGGTTGATCCCGGCGGAACCGGATCCCTGGACGAAGATATTCATGGGCTGGGCACAACCCACGGTCGTAACGGACAGCGTGGATCTTGCCCTGCTGCCGAAGAAACTGGCGGGACGGAGTACGATCCTGAAGGTGCCGATCAACGCATCGGAATATTTTCTGATTGAGAACCGTCAGCGCAACGTACTGCCGGACGAAGCACTCGATGTCGTCATTTCCCGAATCGACACGATCAACAATCAGGACGGTTCGGTCACGATCGATACGGCGTACCTCGCAGGCGCCCGGCGTTCCTCCGTGAGCGGCGTGTTGACCCAAATAGACGAGTACGACGCAGGACTTCCCGGCAGCGGGGTGCTGATCTGGCACATCGACGAGAACATCATCGCATCCCGGTTGAAAACCAATTCCATCAATAACGACGACTTCCGCGGCGTACGCCTGGTCGAGGCTTCCGGCGCGCAGGAGATCGGGTTTACTTTTGGCGGCGGCCCGTTTATCACGATCGAAACGGGCAATCGGTTCGACTTTTTCTACAGGGGCAACGAGGCGTTCGCGTTTTACAACGGCAACGTGGACTCGGTGTTTTTCACGCCAACGTCGGTCCCCAACTCACGATCCAACCGTCGGATCAACAGCGGTATCTTCGTCACCGGCTTCAGCCCCCTTCAGCCGGTCATGCAGTTCTCCGTACGCACATCCCTGATGAAAGAGGGCTTCCCGGTTTTCTCCGGCTCGACATTCGGCCGCAATGCCCTGGCCGTCGGAGACCTGACAGGAGACGGTCGGCCGGAAGTCGTGGCGGTCGGTGAAGACGGGAAGGTATTTGCCTGGACCGCTGCGGCTGGCAAAGTTATCCCGAATGCCTATACTCGGACGGCGTACGGGCTGGGCGGTGATTCGACCATTTTCGATGTGGCGTTGTTTGCCGAGACCGGCGATTCGGTGTACCAGAGTCCTGCGCTGGCCGACTTGGACGGCGACGGAAAAGCGGAGGTGATCGTAACGGACCGGTCCGGCACACTGTACGCGTGGAAGGCGCAGGACCAGAACGGCGACGGGCGAGCGGACACGCTTTTCGTACGTCCCGGTCTTTCTCCGATCACGGCGGGCCCGCTCATCGCACCGGGTTTGCAGATCGTCACGGGCGGTGAGGACGGCATCATACGCATCTGGCAGAGCAATGGCTCGCCGGGCGGGATCTTCCAGGCCGCCGGTGAAGTTCGAGCTCTTGCGCTGTCCGGGAGCGACACGATGGCTTATGTCACAACGGAGAGCACCGGTTGGTTCCAACTCTCCACGCTGGGAGCGGTCGGATCCGAATCTCCGAACGGCAGTTCCCTGGCGTTTGCCTTGAGCGCCGATTTGAACCAGGACGGCATACTCCATTCCGTGTTCGCGGGGTCGGAAGCGGAAAGCGCCACGCTGGTCTCGTTTCCCGGTCCGGAGCCGGGTTGGCCGTTCAGTGTGGGAGATCGTATCGAGTCTGCGCTGAGCGCGGCCGATGTGGACGGCGACGGGTTCCTCGAGATCGTATTCGGCGGCCGAAATCGGATCTATGCCTTCAATCACAACGGCACCACGGCTACCGGATTTCCGGCGGTGCTCGACGCTACGGCTTCGGCGGGGGCCGTCGGCGGTACGGTCGTGATCGGCGACGTCGACGGCGACGGCAAGCCGGACCTTGTGGCCCCGGCTTCGGACGGACACGTGTACGCGGTGGACGGATCGGGCAAACCGCTTGCGGATTTCACACGGGCGACAGGCAAACCGGTCTCTGCCGGTCCGGCGTTGGTGGACCTGGAAGGAGACGGCCGTCTGGATCTTGCGGCGGCCGCGGAGGATGGATTTCTGTACGCGTGGGAACTGCCCGGCCGGAACAATGCCGGCAGCGTTCGGTGGGGCCAGTACGCTCGCGACGCCGCTCGCACCGCATGGTCGACGGAACAAAACACCATCTCTCCTCCGGGGGACGACCTCATGCCGGGGAAAAGCGTGTACAATTATCCCAACCCGGTACGAGGGATCGCAACGCGCATTCGCTACTACCTGTCGGAGGCCGCCACCGTGAGGATTCGCATCTTCGACATGGCCGGCGACCTCGTGACCACACTGGAAGGTCCCGGTCTGGCGCAGACGGACAACGAACAGCTCTGGAACGTGTCTCGTGTGCAGAGCGGCGTGTATTTTGCCAAAGTGGAGGCACGGGGCGTGTCCGGACGCAAAGTCACGCGAACGATCAAGATCGCGATTGCCCGATAACCGATCCCCAACACGGCGCGGTAGGTCGCGCTGCCGCAGCGCGTCGCGGCCCCGGCCCGAGGTGTAGCGTGGAAATCCCAACCCATCCGCTCGCAAGCACCATTCAGGTTGCGCGCGGCGCATTCATAAACCTCGTCGGAAACCTGGGCAAAGTTTCTCACTTCGCATTCGATGTCGTAGCATCGCGAGTGCTGGGCGAACACGTGTTCGGCTATTTCAGTACGACCTGGCTGGTCATGCACCTGTGCCTCATCGTTTGTTACTTCGGCGCACATCGCCTCGTGATCGATTTCGTGGCGCGGCACCGCGATGGAGACCAGAGTCTGTACTACCGCGGTATTCTCGGATGCATTCTGCTCAGCTTCTTCCTGAGCACCCTGCTTGTCGTCACCGTGTACCTTCTTGCGGATGACTTGGCCGCTTTCATCGGCAAACCTCCGGTTGCCGAGTACCTGAAGATCGTCTGCTGGTCGGCGCCCTTTTATTGCCTCACGACGGTTCTGCTCAGCGCCACGCGCGGCGTCAAGATCATGCACCTGTGGGTATTGGTCCGATTCGGCGTAGAGCCGTTTTCGGACCTTGTGCTGTTGATCGTGATCTATCTGCTGTTCGCCACAAGCGCAGCGCAGTTTTATGCTAAGGCCGTCACGTTCACACTGGGCGCCTCCCTGTCGGTGTACATTTTTCACCGGTATTTCTCGCTCCGCGCCCTTCTGCGGCAATGGCCGGCCCTGGGACAGTGGAAGCGTATTCTCGTGCTGGGTTTTCCGATCATGGTGGCGGATTTCCTGTCCATTCTGATCCTGCGTGTGGACATCATTCCGCTCAGCGTTCTGGCCGCACCGGTGCAGGTGGCCACGTTCCAGGTGGTCCTGAATATCTCCAACGTGATGAGGACCATACCGCAGGCCATCGATCCGATCCTGATGCCCGTAGTCGTGGAGATGCAGCGGAGGAACGACTACACCGCCCTGGAGCATATTTACAGTACGTTGATACGGGCCACGTTGTTTCTCGCCGTGGGTTTCTACGTAATGGTGTTGTTGTTCGGGCCGCTCCTGATGTCCATCTACGGCGACGCGTACGTGCCGGGATTTACGGCGCTGGCGATCGCCTGCTTTGGCGTGCTGCTGCACACTTTGAGTTCTTCCGTAGAGCCGGCGCTGATCATGTCCGGGTATCCGTATCTCAACCTGATCAACAACGTCTTCTTCGTCGCGGTGAACCTGGTGGCCGATTTCTTCTTGATCCCGGCGTACGGACTGATCGGCGCGGCGATCGGGAGTCTGACGGCAAGCGTGCTGACCGCCACTCTGCAGACGGCCATGCTCTACCGGGTGCTGCACGTGCGACCGCTGGCCTGGCATTATGTATGGGTCCTGCTCTACGGCCTGGTCTTCCTCATTCTGTTCAAACTGCTCCACTCGGGTCTGGTGGAAGCGGGACTGTATGATGGACTGGTCGTCAGGATTCTGTTGTTTGGTACGTACGTCGTGTCGTACCTTGTTCTGGGCTGGAAATGGGTTCTTCACGACGAAGAACGCGAAGTGTTCCGGTCCATCATTCAACGAAAGCCATCATGAAAAAGAAGAACGATTCCATTGAAATCGAAAAGGCCGTTCTCGAATTCCTGCGGCGCAGCCCCGACGACGGCTTTAAGTTCAAGGAACTGGCCGGGCAACTGGCCTTTCGGAAGCACGAACAGGAGCGTTTGGGTGAGATTCTCTCGGACATGGTCCTCCGCGGTATACTGGACAAGCGCAAGAAAAAATATTCCCTCAAGGCGTCCGAACTTATCGGCACCGTTTCCGTCAACAAGAACGGCGAGGGATTTGTCGCGGTGGAGGGGTTCGAACGCGACTTCTTCGTCGCGCCGCCCCGGTTGAAGACGGCGCTGGACGGCGACCGCGTACTCATCGTCGCGCTCAACCGGAAAGGCCGGGCTCGCGGGCCCGAGGCCCAGGTCATCCGTGTGCTGGAACGGCGGACGACACGGCTCGTGGGAACGTTCGAGACGGAAGGCGCCTTTGCCTACGTGCGTCCCGACAACCTCCGAATGCCCAGAGACATCGTGATCCCGGATGACGCCCGCCATAAGGCCCGCCACGGCCAGAAGGTCGTGATCGAGCTGGACGCGTGGGACAATGAGCACCTCAATCCTCAGGGCAAAGTGGTGGAAATACTCGGCTACCCGTTCGACAAAGGCGTGGATGTGTTGTCCGTCGTCAAGGGGCACGACCTGCATTTCGGCTTTCCCCGTGACGTGGAAGCGCATTGCGGACGACTGCCCGACCGGATCGCGGAGGAGGAAATCGCGCGTCGCTTAGACCTGCGGGACGTCCTGACCGTTACGATCGATCCCTTCGACGCCAAAGACTTCGACGACGCCGTATCGCTTGAGGAACTCGAGAACGGCCACTCGCTGCTGGGGGTGCACATTGCCGACGTGAGTCATTACGTGCACGAGGGGACGCCTCTGGACCGCGAAGCGTACAAACGAGGTACCAGCACCTACCTCGTGGACCAAGTCATCCCTATGTTGCCCGAACGATTGTCCAATCATCTGTGCAGCCTGCGGCCCGATGAAGACCGTCTGGCCTACAGCATCCTGATGGAGATGGACACCGACGGCAATGTACTGGACTACGACATCGTCGAGACGGTGATTCACAGCCGGAGGCGGCTCACCTATGAAGAGGTCCAGGGCGTGCTCGACGGAAAGCCCGCCAGGCCCCAGGACCCGAAAATAGTCGAAACGCTGCAACGGATGAACGCACTGGCCAAACGGCTAACGGCGAAGCGGATCGCGGACGGGGGTATTGAATTCGACACGCCGGAAACAAAATTCAGGCTGGATGAGCGCGGCAATCCGGTGGAATGTTTCCGGAAAGACCGCCTCGACAGCCACCGGCTGGTGGAGGAATTCATGCTGGCGGCAAACCAGACCGCGGCTTCGCACATCGGCCGGCTGCCGGAAAAAGCGGGAAACGGCGGCGTGCCTTTCCTGTACCGCGTGCACGATCGGCCCCCTGTGGACAAGCTGGAGAACTTCACGCGCCTGATCAAAGTGTTCGGATATGTGATCCCCCGCCACCGCGGCTCGGTCCAATCCAGCCATATCCAGCGGATCATGGAACAGGTCAAGGGCAAGAAAGAACAGATTCTCCTCGAAAAAGTTGCGATCCGGTCCATGGCCAAGGCGGAATATTCTCCGGAGAACATCGGTCACTTCGGGCTGGCGTTCAACTACTACACGCACTTCACCTCGCCGATCCGCCGCTATCCCGACTTGATCGTGCACCGGCTGCTCAAAGAATTGGACACGGGTATGACGCACGCACGCGTCGCCTTCTGGGCCGACCGGCTTCCGGAAGTGGCCCGCCACTGTTCGGAACGGGAAAAGATCGCCACCGAAGCGGAACGGGATTCCGTCAAGGTCAAACAAGTGCAGTTCATGATCGACCGCGTCGGCGAAGAGTACGACGGTATCGTTTCCGGCGTGATGGCATTCGGAATTTTTGTCGAGATTCCGGAGTATCTGATCGAGGGGTTGATCCACATCCGGGATCTGGATGACGACTACTACACCTATGACGAAAACCGCTACCGCCTGATCGGAAAGCGGAGCAAACGCGTATATCAGCTGGGGGACGCGATCCGCATCCGCGTGGTCGCCGTAAGCCCCGAGCGGCAGGAAATCGATTTCGCCATAGCCGACGCATGAAACTCCTCAGTATTCTCGACCGGTACCTGGTCCGGAAATTCCTCGGTGTCCTTCTGTTCGCCGTCGTGGCCATGGTATCGATCTTCGTCGCCGTCAACTACGTCGAAAACGCCGACCGCTTTATCGACCGGCGCGTGCCCAACGAGGTGATCGTCGAGTATTACCTCAATTTCGTCCCGCACATCGTCACGTTGACCCTTCCGGTGGACATCTTGCTGGCCAGCCTGTTTTCGGTGGGCAGTCTCGCCCGGTTCAACGAACTGACGGCCATCAAGGCGTCCGGCATCAGTATTTACCGGTTGATTCTTCCGCTCCTCTTGCTCGCGGTGCTGGTCACGGCCGGTAATTTCTGGATCAGCGAAAATGTCGTACCTTCCGCCAATCGACGCAAATCGGAATTGTGGCAGACCCACGTGGAGAGGGGAACGACCGCACGGCGCATCAGCGGCACCGACATCACGCTCTACGACCCGAGCGGGGTCAAGGTAGTCATTGACCGGTTCGACCGTCGGCGGGTGGTGATCAACAACATCTCGATCCAGCACTACTACGGCACCTCACTCATCAGTCGTGTAGATGCACTGGAAGCGTCCTGGGACTCGTCCCGCTCTCTCTGGGCGCTCAAGAACGGCGCCGTGCGCACGTTCGAAGGCGGTCGTGAACGGGTCGAGCTGTTCACCCGCGTGGAACGCGACGACCTTTTCTTTGCCCCGGACGATATCCTCAAGCGCGAGCAAAACCCAGACGAAATGGACTACGTCGAGCTGAATCAATTCATCGAGAAACTGAAGCGAAGCGGATCCCGTACCGAGCGGTGGGAAGTCGACTATCACCTCAAGTTTGCTTATCCGGTCACCTGTTTTTGCATGGTCCTGTTCGGTGCGCCGCTGGCGGCCGTCAGGAAGAAAAGCGGAGCCGGAGTGAACATCTTCCTGACGCTCGTCGTATGTTTTGCCTATTGGATTGCCATTCAGGTGGGACGTTACATGGGCTACAATCAGACGCTCGATCCGATCCTCGCCTCATGGATTGGCAACATGATCTTTTCGACGCTCAGTTTGCTGATCCTGCTCCGCGTTCGAAGCTAAAAAAAAAGCGTTGCAGAACCCCGAAAAAACTGCAACGCTTCCAAATTGATCGCGTGAGATACGCGACCAATCTAGCCCTAAACCCTCACAAAGAGGAGAATCTTTTCAGAAATTTGAAAGAACGAGTTAAGAAATCTGAATAACGAGCGCGCATCTTGCAGATAAGTCTAATATTTACAATATGCGAGTCCGTCGCCTGTCACCAACACCAAGTAAGGGGGCAATCCCTATGCCAGGAAAATCATCCCGAGAAAAGGGCAGAAGAACGAGGGTCGACTACGGCAAGAGCCTGCAAACACTCATCGTACGGTACCGCGGTAGAAAGCATCCCCTCGATTTTCGCAACAGATACGAACTGGTCGTGGCCGTGCTGTTGGCTGCGCAGGATTCCGACGCTCACATCAACAAGGTGACAATGGCTTTTTTCGAGGCCTTTCCATCGATGAAGGAACTGGCTGCCGCGACGGCCGAGCAATTACACCCTTATCTGTCCAGTGTAAGGAATTTCCGCAATAAATCGCGATGGCTGGCGGCGTTAGCCTCCTCGGTCGGCAGTGACGAAAACATCCCGTCGACCATGGACGGGCTGACGGCCCTGACGGGCATCGGGAGGAAGTCGGCCAATGTGATTATCCGGGAATCGGGCGGTCCGGTCGAAGGGATTATCGTGGACCTGCACGTGGTACGCGTGGCCCCGCGTCTTGGAGTTGCCGTCTCGGACAAACCCGATAAGATCGAAAAGGAACTGATGGCCGCACTACCAAGGGAGCAGTGGGGCGAGGTGGGAATGGCCATGTCCTTCCTGGGACGCGAGATCTGCCGGCCCTCGAAACCGAAGTGCGGAGAGTGCCCGATGAACGGCGTGTGCGCCTTCTACCATCAAGGAAAGCCGGTGAAGAAAAAAGGCGGGAAGAAGGTCAGACTTTCATCGCGGCGATGACCGCTTCGAAGACCTTGGGGTAGGTACCGCACCGGCAGAGGTTTCCGCTCACGGCCTGCCGAATTTCATCGAGGGTTGGATCGGGATTACGGTCCAGCAGATGCTTGCAGCTCATCACCATGCCTGGCGTACAGAACCCGCATTGCATGGCGTCGGTTTCCAGAAACGCCTGCTGCACGCGATGCAGCCTGCCGTCCCGAGCTATACCCTCGATGGTCCACACGGGCTTTCCGATGGCGTCCATCGCCAGGGTGAGACAGGAAGCAACGGCGCGTTCGCCCACGATCACGGTGCAGGCACCGCACGCCCCACGGTCGCATCCGATCTTGGTGCCCGTCAGATGCAAACCGTCTCGAAGCGCTGCCACCAGCGTCGTCCTCGGTTCCACTCGCACGCGCACGGTCTTCCCGTTGACCTCCAGCGCGATCTCCGTCGCCTCGGGCCCGAAAACACGCCCGGCAGGCGTCTCGCATGAATTATGAAACGCACCCAAGAGCCCTTCGGAGCCTGCGGCGATCCCGATCGATGTGATCCCGAAGCCTTTGAGGAAATTTCGCCGGGAGATTCCGGCTCCGCGTTTCGAACCATTCCTCGACACGGTATCAATGTAACGGACGCGCTGCAAGAAAAGCAAGTCCAAACACGGCGAACCACAGGCCATCGATGCAGTCCTCGCGGTTGCTTTCCGGGCGTAACGGACGTCCCGTACTCATGGTCCCGAATCGACCGTTTCTCTTCTCCGAAACTTGTTGAACGTGTTTCAGCATTTCGCTAAGTTTTTATCTTTAACGACGATAAGGAGTGCGGGCATGAGCCGTTTCAGTGAGTTCACCGAATTTCGCCAACGCATGAACGAGCGGATTCTCGAACAGGATCACAAAGTAGTCAAACGTTTCTTCTCGGTAGATACGCTGACCTACGTGCCGGGCGCACTGGACGTGAAGACGAAAGAGATGCTCGGGCTGGTAGCTTCCATGGTACTGCGCTGCGACGACTGCGTGTCCTACCATATCAATAAGTGCAAGGAAGCCGGGGCCACGCGGGAGGAACTGTTCGACGTATTCAGCGTTGCGCTCGTGGTGGGAGGTTCGATCGTGATCCCGCATCTCCGGCGGGCCGTAGATTTTCTCGACGAGATCGAATCGATGAAATAGTCGGGCGGAAGGACCGTTCTTTGTTGGTACGGCTGTCATGGAAGACACGGATCGGAAGGCGCGTATCGTGAGACGCTTGCTCCTCTGGGGACTGATTGTGGTCGTAATCGTGGGACTGGCTCTGAACAAGTGGCTCTCCTCCAAGGGACCGTCGCGCTCGGAATCCGCCGGGCGTGCCGCCCTTCAGAGCGTCCCGGTGAGCGCCCGGACCATGCGGTACGAGCCGCTGGTCAACCGCGTGCTGACGACGGGGACGACCATCGCCGACGAGGAAGTCGAGTTGAGGGCCGAAGTGGCCGGCCGGATCACAGAGATCCATTTCCAGGAAGGCCGGCGCGTACGGAAGGGAGACCTGCTCGTCAAACTCAACGACGCCGACCTGCAGGCCCAATGGACCAAGGCCGAATCGCGAAAGAAGCTCGCCGTTTCCAACGAATCCCGTCAGCGGGCCCTGTTCGAAAAACAACTGCTTTCTCAGGAACTCTACGACGCGGCGCTCAATGAACTGCAGTCGGTGGAAGCGGACCTGCAGTTGTTGAAGGCCCAGATTCAGAAAACGGAGATCCGTGCGCCGTTTGACGGCGTGATCGGGTTGAAGTACGTGAGCGAGGGCAGTTACATCTCATCGGCGAGCCGCGTGGCGTCGCTCCAGAACCTCTCGCGCGTAAAGATCGATTTCTCCGTCCCCGAAAAGTACGCCGGGGACGTTGTCAAAGATTCGGAGATCGGATTCTCGATCCCCGGTTCGGACCGGACATACAAGGGTCGAGTTTACGCCATCGAGCCCAAGATCGACCTTGCCACCCGGACCGTGCAGCTCCGCGCCGTGTGCGACAATCCGGGCGAGCGCCTGCTGCCCGGCTCGTTTGCCAATATCGAGGTCATCTTGCGCCGCATCGACCGGGCGCTGATGGTCCCCACCGAGGCCCTTATCCCGGAACTCAAGGGCCATCGGGTCTTCGTCTGCCGCAACGGCCAGGCGGTTTCCTGTCCCGTCGAGATCGGGTTGCGTACCGATACTCACGTCCAGATACTTCGCGGCCTGGCCGAATCGGACACGCTGATCACGACCGGTATTTTGCAGCTGCGGGACGGAATTCCCGTGGTGATCTCCCGGATCGACTAACCGGCTCAACCGAAAGCCCCGATCATGAGCCTCTCTGACACTTCGATCCGCCGTCCGGTGCTGGCGACGGTGATGAACATCTTGATCATCATTTTCGGCATCATCGGATTCACGTTTCTCGGGATCCGAGAGTATCCATCGGTCGATCCTCCCGTCGTGACGGTCTCTACGAACTACACCGGCGCCAACGCCGATGTGATCGAGTCCCAGATCACGGAGCCGTTGGAGGAATCGATCAACGGCATTGCCGGGATCCGGACGCTGACCTCGGCGAGCCGCGAAGGCCGCAGTACGATCACGGTCGAGTTCGAGCTCGAGGTGGACCTGGAGGCCGCAGCCAACGACGTCCGCGACCGCGTGTCGCGTGCGACAAGGAACCTGCCTCCGGACGTGGATCCGCCCGTCGTCACCAAGGCAGACGCCAACGCGGCCCCCATCGTTTTTCTCAATGTGCAGAGCGATACGCGCAATCTCCTGGAGACGACCGACATCGCCCAGAACGTGTTCAAGGAACGCCTCCAAACGATTCCGGGCGTGAGCGAAGTACGCGTCTGGGGTGAAAAGAAGTACTCGATGCGTCTGTGGCTGGATCCCGCCCGCCTGGCCGCTTACCAGCTGACTCCGCTGGACGTACGCAGCGTGCTGAACCGCGAGAACGTGGAACTGCCATCCGGCCGGATCGAGGGTAACGCGACCGAGTTGACGGTCCGTACGATGGCGCGGCTCCAGACGCCCGACGACTTCAACAAGGTCATCCTGAAGGAAAGCGGCGGCAGCGTGGTCCGGCTGAAAGACATCGGGCGCGCGGAACTCGGCCCCGAAAACGAGCGCACGCTGCTCAAGCGGGACGGAATTCCCATGGTCGGCGTGGTCCTCGTACCGCAGCCCGGCGCCAACAACATCGCCATTGCGGACGAATTCTACCGGCGCGTCGAACAGATTCGCAAGGAACTACCCTCCGATATCAAGCTGGGCTTCGGTTTCGATATCACGACCTTCATCCGAAAATCCATCGCCGAGGTTGAGGAAACGATCTTTCTCGCTTTCAGTCTCGTGGTCCTGATCATTTTCCTTTTTCTCCGCGACTGGCGCACAACCGTCATTCCGTCGATCGCCATCCCGATTTCGCTGATCGGTGCATTTTTCATCATGTACGCGGCCGATTTTTCCATCAACGTGCTGACGCTGCTGGGGATTGTCCTCGCCATTGGTCTTGTTGTGGACGATGCCATCGTCGTCCTGGAGAACATCTTCGCGAAGGTCGAGCAGGGCGTGCCGCCCCTGGAGGCCGCTCACAAGGGATCGACCGAGATCTACTTTGCGATCATCTCGACGACCGTCACGCTGGCGGCCGTTTTTTTGCCGATCATGTTCCTGGAAGGGCTCACGGGCCGGCTTTTCCGCGAATTCGGCATCGTGGTCGCCGGTTCGGTCATCATCTCGGCGTTCGTATCGCTCACGCTGACGCCGATGATGAGCTCGCGCGTTCTTCGCAAACACGGAGAACACAACCGGTTTTACCGAACCACGGAACCGTTCTTTGACGGTCTCGCAGCGGGCTACCGTCGCGCCCTCGAGTCGTTCATGAACCGGCGGTGGCTGGTGTTTCCGATCCTCACCGTCGCGGTGGGCCTCAGTCTGCTGATCGGCGTCACACTGCCGTCGGAACTGGCCCCGCTCGAGGACCGGAGCGGCATGCAGGTGGTCTCCACCGCGCCCGAAGGCGCCACGTTCGAATACATGGACCTCTACATGAGCGGGCTCGTGGACCTCGTACGCGATTCGGTGCCGGAGGCCCGGGCCATCATCAGCGTTACGTCGCCGGGCTTCTCGGCTTCCGGTTCCGTCAATTCCGGATTCATGCGCCTCTACCTCACCGACCGCGAGGAGCGCGGGCGATCCCAGCAGGAAATCGCCGAGCGTCTGCTGGCGGAGTTTGGCAAATTCACCGGCGCGCGAACGTTTGTAGTGCAGGAACAATCGATCCGGAGCAGCGGCGGTCTCCCCGTGCAGTTCGTCCTCCAGGCCCCGAACTTCGAAAAATTGAGAGAGTTTCTGCCGGTGTTCCTCGACGAAGTTCGAAAGGACCCGGCCTTTCAGGTCGTCGACGTGAACCTGAAATTCAACAAACCGGAACTGCGCATCGATATCCTGCGGGACCGCGCCAGGGCTCTGGGGGTATCGGCCAGCGACATTGCCCAGACGATCCAGATGGCGTACAGCGGCCAGCGTTTTGGTTTCTTCATCATGAACGGAAAGCAATACCAAGTGATCGGTCAGGTGATCCGGGAAAAACGCGACGAGCCGCTTGATCTGAAATCGCTGTACGTCAAGAACAGTCAGGGACAGCTTATTCAGCTGGACAATCTGGCCCGGGTTTCGGAGGAAGTAAGCCCTCCGCAATTGTACCGCTTCAACCGTTACATTTCGGCAACAGTGTCCGGCGGATTGTCTCCGGGCTACACGCTCGGCGAGGGTATAGAGGCCATGAGAGCCATCGCGCAGCGGACGCTCGACGAGACCTTCAGCACCGCACTGGACGGGCCTTCCAAGGATTTCACGGAGAGCTCATCCAGTCTGCTGTTTGCTTTTCTGCTGGCCCTGGTCCTGATTTACCTCGTGTTGTCGGCGCAATTCGAGAGCTTTCGAGGTCCCTTTATCATCTTGTTCACCGTGCCTCTGGCCCTCTTCGGCGCGCTCGCGTCGCTATGGTATGCCGCCCAGACGCTCAACATTTTCAGCCAGATCGGTATGATCATGCTGATCGGTCTGGTGACCAAGAACGGCATCCTGATCGTGGAGTTCGCCAATCAGCGCCTGGCGCTCGGTTTGAGCGTCTTCGATGCGATCGTGGGGGCGGCAGCCGCTCGTTTCCGGCCCATTCTCATGACAAGTCTGACGACCATTCTCGGTATAACCCCTATTGCCTTCTCGCTAGGGGCCGGATCGGAAAGCCGGGCGCCGATGGGAATCGCCGTCGTGGGGGGCATGATCTTTTCCACTCTGCTCACCCTGTTCGTGATCCCGGCTATTTACTCGTTCGTAATGGCCGGTCAGGCGAAGAAGTATCAGTCTATCGAGAAGGAGGAACACCGGGCTGGCGCAGCGGTGCCGGAGGCGGAACCGGTGGGATAAGGACGGGTCTGAGACGAGATTTGTTGAAAGGCGCCCTGCAAGGATAAAAAGATTGCAATAGTCCGGGATATTCGTAAATTTGCGGTTGCAGGAGGTTAGAAAGGCAAGCCTATGAAGCGAATACTCGTCCTCATTGCGCTGGTGGCTCTCTTTACAACGCGGACGGAGGGTCAGACATTCACGTTCACCTGCGATACCATGAGCCTGACGGGCGCGCCCGGTTCGATTCTCGCTTTCCATCCGGTCGTGGACAACCTGACCGGCGCCGTACAACCGTTCCGGATCGTCCGGTACACTCAGACTATACCGGCCGAGTGGCAGAGCTCGATCTGTGTCGGTATCCAGTGCTATCCACCGGATTCAGACTCGGTGAATTTCAATTTGCCGTATCCTTCCGCGGATTTCTTCTTTGCGTTGGACGTTTCGTCGGATTCCTTCCTCACCGGCACGTCGATCATTACGCTGCGCGTTTTCAACCGCAATACGCCGGAGGACTATCAGGAACTCACGTTCACAGCAACAACGCTGACGTCAGGTATTGGCGACGAGGGTAGACCCGGTTCGTTCCACCTCTCGGCCAATTATCCCAATCCGTTCAATCCGGTGACGACCATTCGGTACACGCTTCCCGATATGGGAAACAGTCGTCCCGCTTCCCTTGTTGTGTACGATCTGCTTGGGCGGGAGGTCCGTACGTTGGTGCATGAGGATCAGCCTGCCGGTACGTACGCCGTCACATGGAACGGCCGATCGAACCGCGGCGAACAGGTTTCCAGCGGAGTGTATTTCTACCAGCTTCGCTACGGGCCGCATCGAACCGCGCGCAAAATGCTGATGATCAAATAAGACCGCGCGCGGCATGAAATCGAGCCTCTCCCTCTTACCCGTTCTCTTTCTCTTTTCCTGCGCAACCGATCCAGGTTCCCTCCCGGTTCCGGTCGAACAGGCGGGTAACGTGGTCGTCAGCGTCAACAATGCCCTCGCTGCGGACATCTATCTCGATCGCACACCCACGGGGCTCCGGTCACCGGCCATCCTCGAGAACGTGCCGGTTGGCGATCACGTCGTGCACGTATTCCTCCCCGAATACGGCCTCGATTCTGCGACGGTAACCGTAACCGACGGCCAATCGACCAGCGTACCGTTCACCCTCACTCGCGTGCCCACCGGTGTGCTGGATGTCGGTTCATCCCCTTCCGGCGCCAGCGTATATGTCAACGGTGTCAGATTCGGTTACACGCCTTTGACGATCAATGGACTCCCGGAGGGCTCCTACCTGGTGAAATTGAAGAAGAACAGTTATGCGGAGATTGCCGAAACGGTGGAAGTTCAGGCCTCTTCATTGAGTTCGGTAGATCCCGTGCTGACGTGGGCAGGACATATGCCGGTCATGGAGCACTTCTCCAACACGAGTTGCGTGCCGTGCGTGGAGGCCGACGTGCGTATCGAGGAGGTCCTGATCGACTTCGGCATAAAACAGTGTGCCAGCATATCCTATCATGCAGATTATCCGTCGCCGGACGACCCGATGTATCTCGCGGCCAAGATCGAGAACGATGCGAGGATGGATTTTTACAACATCATCACCGTCCCCGCAGTGGCGATCGACGGACACAGACCGGAGTTCTTCACTTATGATGAACTCGAGGATTCGCTTCGGGCCCTCATCGCCGAACGGCGTCTGCTGGGGCCTTCCGTGCTCCTGGACATCCGCCCGAATCACGAGTGGGGACAGAGTACGATCGAGGGAACGGTCGAGCTCGAAGCGGTCGGTTCGCCCGATTCCGATCTGGAGCTTCGCATTGCGCTTATTGAGCGTGAAATTGTATACGCGCAGCCGCCGGGCGTGAATGGGCAGACGCGGTTCATCGATGTATTTCGAGCGTACGATCCGTCGCACCAGGGGACTTCGATCGCTCTCGCCACCGGTGAAAAACGGAGCGTGCCGTACGGTTTTGCCCGTCAGTCCTCCTGGGGCCGCCATCTGGCTGTTGTCGCTTTCCTCCAACGTACTTCCGACCAATCCATAGTCCAAGCAGCTTGGACCGTCTATCCAGAATAGAGGAGCCCGAACGATGATGCTGCCAACTTGTGTGATGCTGACGCTGTTTACGGTGACCGGTATGTGCCAGATCCAGCGGGACCAGAAAGCCCCCGATTTCACCCTGCCGGACATCGAGGGCAATAACTATCAATTGTCGAAGAACCTGGGTAAGGGTCCCGTGCTCATCAATTTCTGGGCCACGTGGTGCGCGCCGTGTCTGGACGAAATGAAAGCGCTGAAGCCCATCTACGAGAAGTACAAAGACCGAGACCTGACCATTCTGTCGATCTCCGTCGACGATCCGAAGACGGCCGGCCGGGTCGGCAGTTTTGTGAACAGCCGAAAATATCCGTTCAAGATCCTCATGGACACCAACAACGAGATCATGCAACTGTACCAGACGCAGGTACCGCCGTTTTCGGTGCTGCTCGATCAGGACGGCAAGGTCGTCTACACCCACACGGGATACCGCAAAGGCGATGAGGCGGAACTGGACAGCCGTATCGAAGCCTTGCTCGCAGCCCGCTAGTCTATTCATCCAACACAGCGAATACCGAAGTGAGAACCATCCTTCAGGCCGTTCTGATGGCGGCCCTGTGCGCCGCGGTGCGTATCCACGCCCAGGACCAACTCCAGATCGCGGGAAGCCAGCAGCTGGAGTACTCGGTCGACAAGAAAAACAATGACCGCTACTTCGAAAACTGGACCCAGGCATTGCTCAACTACCAGTCCTGGCGGATCGGGCTGCGTTACGAGATCCATACGCCTCCTCAGCCCTTTTCGCAACAGAAACCGGGTCAGGGCCTCTTCCAGCGATATATCGAATATCGCAGAGACGGTCTGACGGTTACGGCGGGCAACTACTACGCGATACTGGGTCGCGGACTGGTGCTGCGTTCCTATGAGAACCGCACGCTTCGATGGGACACGAATATCGACGGCGTGAAGTTCGACTACAAGCACCGATACGTGGACGTGCAGGCGCTCGGCGGCAGACCGCGCGATCTGACGGGGCGCCGCTACGAGAGTTTGCAGGGGGGCGACCTGCGGCTCAAGCCGTGGAAATCATGGCACGTCGGGGGGACGTATCTGGTCACGGATCTTGCCGGCCGGGGCACGATGCAGGCCGGTTCGGGCTATTCGCAGCTGACGTTCAAACCGGTGACGGTCTATGCGGAAATCGCACGGCGCGAGCATCCCGATTCCCGCCGGGACGGATGGGCGAAGTATGCCGCCGCCACGGTGTTCATCGAGGACCTCAGTGTTGCCCTCGAAGGCAAGGACTACGACCAATTCGACCTTACGGAAGGCGTGACGTACAACAACCCGCCGTCCGTCGTGCGGGAACATTTGTATACCCTGCTCAATCGTCATCAACTGGTCGTCAACGCTAACGACGAACGCGGGTTTCTGATCGAGGCGATCTATCCGGTGCTGGAAACCGGCATTGCCACGGCCAACTACAGTTACACGGAGAATCACGGCGGCCGCAAACTCTATCAGGAAATCTACGGGCAGTTCGAATGGGACTATCCTGAGCACTGGCAGTGGGTTTGGGCCGGCGGACGGCAGGAAGACCTCGAGGCCCGCTACCTCAACGCCGTCGTCAGCGCGTCGTGGCAGTTCACCGAATCGAATGCCCTCAAAGCGGTCGTGGAGCACCAGCATGCCCGGGTGAAGCTCACGGATCGGCAGTTCTACTCGCAGATCGGCCTGCTGAGCTTTTCCAGAGCGAAGCGGTTCACGGTCGCGCTGATCGGCGAGCACACGACCGACCACCAATCGAAGCAGAAGAACTGGTTCGGCGTGCAGACCGATGTGCAGTTCTGGGAGAAGTACGACGTCACGGTCTTCGCGGGCAGCCGAAGAGAAGGGAAAATCTGCGCCGGCGGTGTGTGCGTGCAGAAACCTGAATTCGAGGGCGTGGAACTCGCGTTGCTGGCGAAATTCTAAGCTTCTTAGAAAGACCCAATGGCCTCCGCCTGGAGGATCGGGTTAAAACCCAATAGTATTGGATTTTTCGCAAACGCTCTGAAGCCCGCGGCAATTCGCCGCTATTTCATCAACAACATCTTCCGGCTCATCGCTCGGCCGTTGGCTTCGAGGCGATACAGGTACACGCCCGAAGCAACCTCGCGCCCTGCATCGTCCTTCCCATCCCAGGTGACCTGGTGAATCCCCGCCGTCTGTGACGCGTTTAGCAGCGTCTTCACTTCCTGCCCGAGCAGATTGTACACCTTGAGCGTGGCCTTGCTGTTTACTGCCAACCGATAACTTATCACGGTCGAGGGGTTGAACGGGTTCGGGAAATTCCCCAGCAGGCCGAAAGCGACCGGCTGAGAACCGCCGTTGCCCACGCCGAGTATGACGGTCCCGTCGTACATGCGCAGTTTGTTGGCATTCAACACCTGGCGCTTCATGGGATCGGGATCGTGGTACGAGACGAATGCAATCACATGAACCTGGTCGGCGTCCCAGGACGCATTGATCGGGATGTCGTCGTACGATACGTCAAACGAGTCCCCCGGAGCCACGCTTTCGTCGAGAACACCGGCTTCGCCCCACGTGCCGGAGGGAACGAGACGCAGGACGTTGCGGTGGACGTAGCCGACGATCGGATTACCCGCGCCGTAATAGGGGTGGCCCGGAACGGTGTTATAATAATTGACCTGATTGTACGCGATGCTGTTCGGCCCGACGACGCTGTCTTCCGTGATGTAAATGTTCATCCGCAGATCGCCGGCGGCGTAGTCCACGAAATTGCCGGTCACGCGAACGTCGAGCAAGCCGGTTGCCTGCTCGTACGTCGTACTCACGCTAAGGTCGACGGGCGCCGGGGCGAGGAAGGCATCCGCCATGCGTGTATGCCACAGACTGCGGGTGAAGCCGACATTGGCCTCGCCGTCATAGTGATTGCGGTCGATGGAACCCGCCGGGTAGAACGGACAGTGCGCCGAAGCAATCTCGACACCGGAAGGAATTTCCATCAGATAATTGGCCCCGCCTCCGGCATGGATGGATGCGACCACCATTTCCGGATAGATCGCTTCCAGCGAATCAAGCAGGTACTTTCCGTCGGGGCAGAACTGGCACCAGGCGCCCGTGAACTCTTCCATCAAGGGCCGCTTTGTGCCGGAGACGCCGGTCGTCCCGGCCATCAACGCCCACAGGGAATCGTTGCACTCGACGTTGGGTCCGCCGTTGACGTTGGACAACCAGGCACGGATGGTGTGATTGCCCGCGGATGCGATGAGCACGGGCGTCCCGTGCGTCACCGTGTATGCTCCGCCGGTCGGTATGGAAATCGCCGACACGTTCTGCGTCACCACGGATCCTCCGTCGACGGAATAAGAATAATCAAATGAGGTAATCGTAGCCGATCCGTTGTTCTCTACCGATCCGGAAAGCGTAAAATCCGTTCCGGCAGGAACGCCGTGCGGCATGTGGACATTGGTCAAGCGTGCATCGACGGCCGGCTGTCCGTTCGAATAAAAATGATAAACGATATCGTCCGTCGTGACTCCCGACGTGCTGCCGCCTCCCCCCGGATGGTTGGGACTGCCCGTCACCATGGTGGCCTGCGTGCCGTCCGAGTTCTCGCATCCGACCGTGCCGCTCAGACCGCTGGCGTTACTGAACGTCAGCAGAATATCGAAGTCGCCGCACTCGTACAGGCGGATCGCGAAGAACAGCGTCGTAGAGCTGATGGAAGGAGTGATGGAAAACCATTGGATGATGTGGACGCGATTGGGCGCCTTTCCGTAGGTATACGTCTGCACCTTGTCCGTAAGGCCGACCGTCGTCAGACGCAGCGCATCCCAGAACGCGTAAATGGCCTTGTTGGGCCCGGTCACGTCGGGAATGGCCGCATTGGCGGAAACACTCGTCGTGGCCAGGCTGTCGAACGTGATGTAACCGTTGTCGCTGGCGTAGTACCCGGTGACCGACTCACCGTAGAAGGTCCAGGGAAACGGCAGCGTTTGCCAGGACGAAAGGATCTCGTCCGCGGGAACCGTCATCAGGATCTTTCCCGAGTTGCGCTCGTAAAACGGCGCGTACGTCCCGTTCGTCTGAACGTAGGTGTACTGCGCTTCGGCGTGCGGTGCAAAACAGACCACGCCGATAACGAGCAACAGGCCGATCGTCGCATATTTCATGATGATCCTCCCCTATTATGAATGAATGATCTTCTCTTCTCCGACGCGAGCGGAACCGTTTGTACTGTGTTTACCTTTCGCCCTTCCGGAGGCCGAGAGTATGGAAGGCGGGATGGATGCTCGGCCCCACCCGCATGACTGGAGGGCAGACGCCCAAACTTACACCGCCGCTGGAACGAAGTCAAGCACGGTTTGGCCCTGGCCTGTTTCTGCGGCGGAATCCGGTCCGGTCGGTGAAGGACATTCTCAAAAAGTGAGAAAAAAAGCGCCTTTTGCAGCCGTATGTTTTCGAATAACGAATTAATACACCGAAGGCCGGACTGAGATACCGGAACTTCACGGGCGATCAGGAAACGACATCCATGCTTTCACAGATCCTATCCGCCACCACGTTCGGCATCGATGCCTATCTTGTAAAAGTCGAGGCGCATCTCGAGGGGGCCGTGCCGGCCTTCATCACGGTCGGACTGCCGGACGGGGCGGTGAGGGAAAGCAAGGAGCGCGTCAACGCGGCCATTAAGAATTCCGGCCTCGCTTTCCCGCTCAAGCGCATAACGATCAATCTGGCCCCTGCGGACATCCGCAAGGAAGGTTCCGCGTTCGACCTGCCGATCGCGATCGGCATCCTCGCGGCCCACGGGCAGGTCAGCCCGGCCCTGTTGGAACAGTACCTCGTGCTGGGTGAACTCGCTCTCGACGGCGGTTTGCGGCCCATCAACGGGGCACTGCCTATCGCCCACAAGGTCAAGACGGACGGACTGAAGGGCATCATTCTGCCGCAGGAGAACGCAGGAGAGGCCGCGATGACGGAAGGCATCGAGGTCCTGCCCGTGGCTTCGCTCCAGGAGACGGTCGCCCTGCTCAACGGGGAACTGTCCGTCCAGCCGAAGAAAGTGGACGTGCGCACGATCTTCGACGCGGCGAGGCATCCGTTCCTTGATTTCCAGGACGTCAAGGGACAGGAACACGCCAAGCGCGCGCTGGAGGTGGCGGCCGCGGGCGGACATAACATCGTCATGATCGGCCCGCCCGGCAGCGGCAAGACGATGCTTGCTAAGCGGCTTCCGTCCATCCTGCCGAACCTGACGCTGGAGGAAGCGCTGGAAACGACGAAGATCCATTCCGTGGCGGGCGTGTTGCCGGAGCACGAGCCGCTGATCACGATCCGGCCGTTTCGCTCGCCGCACCATACCATCTCCGACGCCGGACTGATCGGGGGAGGGCACATCCCCAAACCCGGCGAAGTCAGCCTTGCCCATCACGGAGTGCTGTTCCTCGACGAGCTGCCCGAATTCAAGAAGAACGTGCTCGAGGTGATGCGTCAGCCGCTGGAGGACGGACGGGTCACGATCAGCCGGGCGGAGACGTCGCTGACGTATCCGGCGCGGTTTATGCTCGCATGTGCGATGAACCCTTGCCCGTGCGGGTATTACGGAGATCCCACGCACCAGTGCACGTGCACGCCGCCGGTGATCCAGCGGTACATGGCCCGGATTTCCGGTCCGCTGATGGACCGTATCGATATTCATATCGAATGTCCCGCCGTGAAGTACAAGGAACTGTCCGCCGAGCCTTCTGGCGAGCGGTCCGAGGTCATTCGCGAAAGGGTGATTCGCGCGCGGGAGATCCAGCTCAGGCGGTTCCGGGAATTTACCGCGGCCGGGCATTCGATTTTTTGCAACGCGCACATGGAGCCCAAGGAGATCCGGCGGTTCTGCGGTATCGACGACCGGAGCAGTGAATTGCTCAAGTTAGCGATGAACCGGCTCGGCCTCTCCGCCCGCGCGTACGACCGCATACTCAAGGTCGCCCGTACGATCGCGGATCTTGCCGGCAGCGACGCCCTCCAGCCCGAACACGTCAGCGAGGCGATCCAGTACCGGAGTTTGGATCGAAGTTATGGAATGTAAAGGGTGATGGGATAGACTTGCCCTTGAGTCCGACGACACGATTGTGGAGTTCAAAACAACTGTGCATCCGCTTTCTCAGACCGACATCGACGTTTCATTTGCAGCTCACGGCCTGCGGCTATGCGTACAAACAGCTTCATCGCAGACTGCCCAAGGGATTCAGAGTCGTGAATTTCGTGAAGAACAAGAAGCCGCGGATTGAGACGAGCGAAACGTCACGAGAACAAAGGCATTACGAGGTTTTCTTTGAAGTCGCCGACGGTGTCCTGAAGAGCATATCTTCAGAGGTTTTCTTTCCGAAACCGGGTTATTGGTGCAGGGACTGCGAGTATGCCGATCGGTGTCCGGTGTGAAGGGGGAATGGGAGGGAATAACCAAGGAAAGGAAGTAGGAGGACTACTTCCTTATTTCTTGTGACGAAGACCGTCTGCTTAGCCCACTTGCAGCCGGGGCGGTGAGTCGAAGACTGAGGCAGCCGTCGTGGACTTCGGACATTCTTGATTTACCTTGAACTGCGGAAACAACGGACCGCCTCCTACGGCAAAGGAACGACACGAAGCACGCACTTATGATCCAGTTGGACGGAAGGGATGGCGCGCCACAGGCTATTATTCAAGAGGCATCGAAATGTCCAAGCAGCGATCCGCTTCCCTTTTTTCTAAGAGATCTTCGCTTTCAAACTTGAAACGCGTCAAGATAATAGTCGTTGTCATAGACGTCCGGATCATCCTGAGAGTGACCAACTAACTTCATCTGATGATCGTCGAGAATAACATGAAAGCGTTCAACATCATGATTGGGATGGCATGCAATCGACAGATTACTGTCGTCTTGCAGGACGTACGTCAATTTGTAAAACACGGGATCCTCAACGTTTATCACTTGCAAAGTGTTGTCATGGGCAAACACGATGCAATACCTAATAAACGAAAGAGCAAACGACAAGGGTGTCTCTTTGATGAGAATGCCGTCCTCTCCGTGCAGTAGCATCGAAAACTTATTGTTTTGAAAATCCAATACGATAGTTGATGTTTCTCCTGGCATGAGCGCGTCGTCAATAGATGGCCTTTCCACGCGTCGCATGAAAAATTACCTCTTGAAGAGCAAATTGTCAATTCGGAACTGCTGTGCCCTGCGCCCTCGCATTCATTCCATAGGACCGCCCGGTCCGGACGACAGGGAGGCAATACCTACACCCATGTTGCCTTGCATAATAAGCTCCGTTAATCTATATTGGGACACCATTCTTTCAATCGAGGCAGATCATGAGCCGCTCATTCGTCTTCGCCGCACTCTTGTTGAGCCTGGCCGCAGGAACCGGCACGGCCCAGAAAAAAACCACCCTCGCCCTCATCGATCTCGAGATCAGCAAGGACTTGTCACAGGACATCTCCGTCGTCTTGTCGAACCTGATCCGTCAGGAATTCGTCCAGTCGGAGGACTACGAGATTCTCGACCGCAACAACATGGAGTCCATCCTGAAAGAGCAGGACTTCGTGATGTCCGACGTCTGTGCGGCCAAAGAGTGCGCCGTGCAGGTCGGCCAATTGCTCGGCGTGGAGAAAATACTGTTCGGCACGGTCGGCTCCCTTGGGAAGAAGATGCTGATCACGCTGCAGATGGTCGATGTCACGAGCGGCAAGATCGACCGGATCGAGAATGAAACGCACGTCGGGGCCATCGAAGACCTCGACGCGCCAATCCGGACCGTGGCCCGAAAGATCGCCGGCCTCGGAACCAAGGAAAAGCGCAGGGAGCCGTACGAAGTCGTCATCACGTCCGAACCGGAAGGCGCCAGCGTGTACATCAACAACGAACTTCGCGGCACTACGCCGGCCAACCTGTCCTTTCCGGGCGAGGAGAAGATCGCCATCCTCATCCGGGCTCAGGATTTTCAGGACTGGTTTCAGGAAATCAAACCGAAGAGGAACGAGCGCACTATCGTCACCGCACGACTGCTCGCGGGCAAGAGCGGCGTGCTGGCCAAAGGGACAGAAGAAACTCGCGAAGACCTCAAACTCCGATTCGAGCTGTACGACCTCAAGAAAAAAACGGCGGGCCGCGCGTTCCTCATTTCGTTCTACGCCGGCATGTTCGGAGGCGGCCATTTCTACGCCAAGTCCTATCTTCGCGGCGGCATTATCTGCGCAGCCGGGTTGGTCGGATACGCGACGCTCGTAAGCAATGCCAAGAGCGGTGAAAACGTCGGGGTCCCCGTGGTTCTGATCCTTGGCGCATGGGGCTTCGACCTGATCGGCGCCCAGTCCGCCGTCCGGAAGTACAACGAGAATCTCAAAAAAGAATTGAAGATCAGCGTGTCGCCGTCTATAGTCCCTGGTGGAGCAGGTCTTGCAGCCTATGTGAGATTCTGAATCGTTCCACGACAGGCCGCCCAGTCTTTCGCTCGTAAGGACTATTCTCCGATTCTATCAAGCTGACGCAGCCATTGTTTTCAACAGACCCCTTTCCCATTGGCTGAATACTGCTTACGGTCATGTCGCTTTCTGAATACCTCCCCGTTCTTCTCGAGGAGCTTTCTAATGCGAAGGCACGTGTGCCGGACAGACCTCCCATGCTGTACGACAACTACGGGCCAGACCTGTCGCATCTGGCTGAACTGGACAGGTCTCCGTATCGAACTCTGAGCGAGTGGTTCGGCGTTCCGCGGGAAGCATTTCCTCCTGTGGACCGGTTGTCCGATACGGACGTGCAGCAAGTCGTGGATGCCATTCTCGATCTGTGGGAGGCCTTTCGTTTCTTTCCCGTTTTGCCGAAGGACCTTCCAATCCGCCCGACGTACACCGCTCTTGTCGGAGCCTGGGACCACGAAATGCAGTATATTAGCGCAGGCACGCATTATATCGAGTTTTGCTCCTACGAACCGAAAGAGTGTCCGTTTCCGTCCTCCTTCTGCATGTGCAAGGACTTTACCGATCCCGGCTCCCGCCCCGATTCGGACCACTGACCCCAGATCATTGGTAATTGGTAATTGGCAATTGGCAATTCACCATAATCCCGTCCACCACGGTTTCACGGAGCTGCTGACCGATTTTCCGTGTACAGTCGTACGCAGCGATCCTGTCCGACGAAGCGTCCACTATTGACACGGACCTGGTCATTGCGTTGTTCGGAAGCAAGACCATCTTTATCGACTTTCATCGTCGGGCTCTGTCGGTCGCAGATCACGCGGAGTTCGTAATTGACGAATAGATTCTTTTCAGGTTTCCCAAACCTGGAAGTATCGCGATTCTCTTTTCTCCGATCCCCCGCTAAAAAGCCTTGAAAACGCCGGTTCGAGGCTCTATATTGGCGCACCCCTATGAAAACCTGCGTCTTGTTTTGCCTCGTTCTATGGCCGCTGGCTTCCTGCTCTCCGTCCCTGCTGACCCGAATCTACGACGAAACGGAGAGAAACTCTCGCGCGTACACGACCCTCGATTCATGCATCCGTCTCACCACGCATCGATTGACCGGCACCGACAACGGTCGGCAGGCCGAAGAATTCGCCGGTCGGTTGTTCCTGCAATACGGTCTCGATACGGTCTGGTACCACCCTTTCACGGTCCATGCCTGGCAGCGCGGCACACTGAGTGTTTCCCTGCAGCGGCCGGACTTCATGGTCCTGCCGTCCGTATGTCTGGCCTATTCGCCGCTTCGGTTCGATGGTTCTGCGGAACTGGTCGACGTAAAAGAAGGCTACCGCTCCGACTTCGATTCGCTCGGTGGAAGAGTCAAAGGGTGTTTCGTACTGATTGATCTTGCGGCCAAACCGAGCGCGCAGAATCTCCACCGCAGCGAAAAGATGGCCCTGGCCGTGGAATACGGCGCCGCCGGTGCCGTATTCGTCAATGACGTGGACGGCCGAATCCTGCTGACCGGAACGGCCAGCAACACCAGCGAACTCCTCGATATCCCCGCGGTCTGCATAGCCAGGGAGGACGGCCAATTGCTTCGACGACTCATGGAATCCGGTCCGGTGGAATTGCGCATCCAGATGACCAACGCATCCGGCTTCATCACTGCGCGTAACGTGATTGCAGAAATTCGCGGCTCGGACCGGCGCGAAGAGATCATCGTCATCGGCGGACATCTGGATTCGTGGGACCTCGCCAACGGCGCCATCGACAACGGCATCGGATCCTTTACCGTGTTGGACGTAGCAAGAACGTTTCGCGCGCTGAACCTCAGGCCGAAACGCACGATCCGTTTTGTGATGTTCATGGGCGAGGAACAAGGCCTGCTCGGGAGCAAAGCATTGGTACGGCAATGGCGTGAGGACGGCACGTTCAACCGCGTGAAATACATGCTCAATCTCGATATGCACGGCAACACGATCGGCATGAACCTGGGAGGACGCGAGGAGGCCAGGAGCTTTTTTGAGACGATCGGCCGCCGGCTCAAGGAGCGCTACGCCGGGCTCCTCGACAGCACGGCACTCTATCAACCCTACCAGCCGGGGCTCGACGATCCCCGGCTCCCGCGCCTCATCAAGGAATTCAACGCATGATCGACCTTTGCGGCATCGGAGAGCGCCCGCCCCTGGGGGAAGTCCCCAAGCGCATGCAC
>JBBIJR010000002.1:0-74400 GCA_037445875.1 Bacteroidota bacterium
CCCATGACATCAGGCCTTCGCTCAAAAACGACCTGCCTTTTTTTCGGGGGTTGCCTGGAGGCAATTATCCTTGAATTTCCCGCCTGCTTTGGCTATCATCATAATCTCTGTTTGCGGGATTGGCGGAATTGGCAGACGCGCCAGACTTAGGATCTGGTGGTTTTACCGTGTGGGTTCAAATCCCTCATCCCGCACTTTTTTTTGCCCGGACCTGACCAAAGGAGCGACGGTTGCAAGCGCAGGTGATCAGCACAGACGATACGAAACGGACCCTACGGGTCGAGGTATCTACCGACGAAATGAAGCCCTTCTTCGAGGAGGCACTGGAAATGTTCCGCGAGGAGGCCCAGCTCGAGGGTTTCCGCAAAGGGCGAGCGCCGCGCCACCTGATCCAGGCCAGGTTCGAGGCCGAGATCGAGTCGGAGGCGCTGCAGGCCATCATAGAGGAATACTACCGCCAGGCCATCAGGGATACCGGCACGCGGGCGATCGAGGTCGGACAGATCGAGAACCTGCAGTACAAGCGGGGCGAACCCGTCGCCTTCGACGTCGTGGTCGAGATCCTGCCCGAATACACGTTGGATCAATACAAAGGACTGAAGGTCCAGAAGGAAGTTCACCGCGTGACCGACGGTGAGATCGAGACCACACTTCTCCAATTGCGTCAGAATGCCGCCACGGCCCGCGAAGTGGAGACGGTGGCCGCCGGTAATGAAGTGACGTGCGACATCCAGGTGCTGGATCCGACGGACGTGCCCATCATCGGCAAACGGTATACCGACCGTAAGATCCCTCTGACCACGCGATTTGTCGGCCAGGATTTCATCGACGGACTTGTAGGTGCGGCCGCCGGGGACACGCGCACGCTGCACGTGCAGAATATCGGTAAACAGAGCGAGGACGAGGAGGACATCAAGCACTTTGCCGTAACGGTGCGAAAGATCGAGGAAATCGTGCTGCCCGAAGCGGACGATGAGTTTGCCAAAGACCTCGGCGCCGGGAGCCTCGAAGAGCTCAAAGGAAAGATCCGAAACGACCTCGAGCACCGCTGGGCCCACGAGGCCGAGCACAAACTCCACGATCGCCTGGTCGACGCGCTCATTCAACACAACGATCTGCCGGCGCCGGAAGCCCTTGTCCGCGCTTCTACGCAGCGAATGATACGGCTGTTCCAGGCCCGGACCAAGATGGAAAACGTCGACGAGAGCTATCTGACCGAAACTTTCCGGCCCAGGGCCATCCGCGACGTGAAGTGGAGCCTCGCGCGCAGGAAGATCCAGGAGCAGGAACAGCTCCGGTTGACGGACGAGGATTTCACCGCGTATCGGGAACACATGGCGCTGCACAACCATGTTTCCGTGGACAAGATCCAATTGGATTTCAAGTCCGACACCGAAAAAGAGAACTTCGAGGACTACCTGCTGGAACAGAAGATGCTGAAGTTCCTGGAGCAACACGCCGTCGTCGAAGAGGTGGAGGAGGCGCTCGAACCGGAACCGGTTCCCGAAGAAGCCAGAACTTCGCTCATCATTTAGATCACGAAGGACCCAACATGAAGCTGTCTGCAGAATTCGTCCGCGATCAATTCTCGCGCCTTTCATCGGAACGGCAAGAGCAGATGCGGACGGCCGCCAGTGCGATCCCGTTCCCGTACGTCGTCGAACAGAAAGGGCAGATCGAGCGGGCGTACGATATCTACTCCCGCCTGCTCATGGAGCGGATCGTGTTCATCGGCACGCCCATCGACGATACCGTGTCCAACCTGATCATCGCGCAGCTGCTCTTTCTCGAGGCGTCCGATCCGGAAAAGGACATCATCCTGTACATCAACAGTCCGGGCGGCAGCGTCACCTCGGGACTGGCGATCTACGACACCATGACGTACATCAAGTCGGACGTGCAGACCACCTGCATGGGAATGGCGGCGAGCATGGGCGCGATTCTCCTCATGGCCGGCACCAAGGGCAAACGCTATGCGCTTCCGCACGCCCGCATCATGATCCACCAGCCCATGGGGGAAACGTACGGGCAGTCCACGGACATCGAGATCTATACCCGCGAGATCGTCAACGCCAAAGAACGGCTGAACCGGATCATCGTCGAGCGTACCGGCCAGCCGATGGAACGCGTGGAGAAGGATACCGATCGGAACTTCTTTATGTCGGCCGAACAGGCGCGCGAATACGGGATCGTGGACGAGATTCTCGTTCGGAAGAAGTAAGGTTGCTTTCGCCCCCCCATTTGCTTACTTTGTAGGACGCTATGAAAGACCAGCACTACAGCGGCAGGGCCGTGTACTGTTCCTTCTGCGGCAAGTCCGCCGACGAAGTGGACAGTATCATCAGCGGCCCCAACGGCGTTCACATCTGCAACGAATGCGTGCGGCATGCCCACGACATGATCCGGGCCCACACGACGCGCGAGGCCGTCGTGCCGCTGGCGGACATCACGCCCGAAAAACTCAAGGCGCGCCTGGACGACTACGTGATCGGGCAGGAGCAAGCCAAGCGCTCGCTTTGCGTGGCCGTGTACAATCACTACAAGCGCATCGGCAGCCAGGAATCCGATGCCGAGATCGAGCTCGAAAAGAACAACATTCTGCTCATCGGTCCGACGGGCACGGGCAAGACTCTGCTTGCCCAGACCCTGGCCAAATTTCTGAACGTACCTTTCACGATCGCGGACGCCACCACGCTCACGGAGGCCGGGTACGTGGGGGAGGACGTGGAGAACATCCTCGTTCGCCTTCTCCAGGCGGCGAATTACGACGTGGCCGCCGCGGAAAAGGGCATCATCTACATCGACGAGATCGACAAGATCGCACGAAAAGGCGGCAACCCCTCCATCACGCGGGACGTCTCCGGCGAAGGCGTGCAGCAGGCGCTGCTGAAGATCCTCGAAGGCACGCTGTCCAACGTGCCCCCCAAAGGCGGACGCAAACACCCCGAACAGAACCTGATCACGATCAACACCAAGAACATCCTGTTCGTCTGCGGCGGCGCGTTCGAGGGAATCGACAAGATCATCCAGACGCGCATCGGAAAAAAGAACATCGGCTTCAAAGCGGAGATCAAGAGCAAGGACGACCATTCAGTGTCCGAGACGCTCAAGCTCGTGGAGCCCGACGACCTGCTGTCGTTCGGGCTGATTCCCGAACTGATCGGACGTCTCCCCGTCGCCTGTCCCCTCGAGGAACTGTCGGAGGACGCGCTCTACGCGATCCTGACCCAGCCCAAGAATGCGCTGGTCAAACAGTACCGGAAACTGTTCGAGCTCGACGAGGTGGAACTGCATTTCGAGGAAGATGCGTTGAGAGAGGTCGTATTGCAGGCGTCGCGCCGAAAGACCGGCGCCCGGGGCTTGCGCTCGATCATGGAGAAGTTCATGATCGACATCATGTATCAAATCCCCTCGCTTCATAACCTCAAGTCCTGTGTGATCACCCGGGCCACGGTCGCGGGCGGCGAGAAACCGCTGATGACCTTCAAGGAGCCCAAGACCAAGGAAATCAAGAAGACCGCCTGACGTCCGTCCACGAAGGAGCCATCATGATGATGCGACACGCCAAGCCCGGTCAGCAGAAGCACAGCCGCATGAATTCCGCCAAACCACCCAAACCCGGAGCGTCGATCCGGGAGGCAATGGACGAAACACGGCTGCGGCAGGAGCTGACCGAGCGAATCACCGAACTCGAAAAATCGTATCTGAGCGTCAAGGAAGAGAACGAGCTGCTCTCGAAACGTCTCAACGAGACTCATGCGCTGTACAAGATCGCGGCCATGCTGAATTCCATCTACGATTCCGTCAAACTGTATCCGCTGATCCAGCACATGGTATCGGAGATCTCGTTCGTCAGCCAGTTTGCCCTTCTGTGGAAGAACCCCGACCAGAAGATCGAAGTGACGCTCTTTGCCGAGAAGGCTAAAGACCAGGAACTCGCCCACCTGCTGCCGCTGGAGCGCGAGGTGGCCGAGGAGGTCCTCAACAGCCAGCGAGAATTGTTCATTCCGTCTATTACGGCCTTGAAGAACCCCAAGGCGCTCCCCCTGGAAGGTGCGGGAAGCCTGCTGGCCACTCCGCTCTCGGCGTCCCCGCGCACGGACCGCTGCCTTTGTTTTTACGCCGCTCACGAACTCAGCGCCACCGAGGCCGATTTCCTCAACTTGATCGCCAACGAGATCGCCATCGCACTGAACCGCGTCGACATCTACCACGAGACGCTCGAGGTCTCCCTCAAGGATGAACTGACGGGCGTGTACAACCGGCGGTATTTCAACGACCGCTTTGCGAGGGAGCTCAACCGCGCCGAACGGTACCGTCATCCGCTGTCCATCATCATGATCGACATCGATTTCTTCAAGAAGTTCAACGATACGTACGGCCACCATGTGGGGGACGAGGTGCTCAAGGGAGTCGCCGGCCAGCTCAGCATCGGACTGCGCGAGTGCGATGTGCTTGCCAGGTTCGGCGGCGAAGAGTTTGTCATCATTCTGCCGGAGACGGCCAAAGAAGGCGCCGTGATCGTGGCGGAGAAGACGCGCAAGCGGGTCGAGGAAAGGCTGTGGGAATTCCGCAACACGCTTCGCAGCGACACCAATCCGGAGGAGTTCATCCGCCGGCCCGTCACCATCTCGCTCGGCGTGTGCAGTTATCCGGAAGACGGTCCGACCGGCGATGCGCTTGTGGAGAACGCCGACCAGCATCTCTACAAGGCCAAGATCGCGGGACGGAACACGGTGAGTTTTACGAAGTAGACGGTTTCAGTTATTAGTGAACCGTGATCAGTAAACAGTCCTCATTCCCAAACAAGTCTCCAGCCTACCTTCGGACTTTCATTCCTCTTTTTTCTCCACCCGGATCCACACGATGAGGGGCATCGGCACAATCTCCGTGCCCGTAAACCCGAGTTCTTTCAATTCCTCTGCAGACATGAGTCCGTGCTTCTCCGTCGAATAGCCTACGATTCGATAGCCAAATTCTCCGAGCAGATTGTCGAGGGGTGCATACACGTTGCCCGCCATCATTACTCTGTCGGTCAGGTGGTATTCGTGCGTCCTGCCTCTGCGTCGGACATGTTTCTGCCATTCGGCAGAGGCGAGGAACGCTCTGACATGGTTGGTTGAAATGTCCGTGTATAACCTGGGATGACCCACGTCGACGCTGGACAGCTCGATCGGGATGCTGTCCTTTACGCTGTCCCACAGCCGTCGGATCGCAGCGATCTCGCGAGCAAGGTCCACCCGCATCATCGACGGCGCATACCACGAGTACTTCATATATCGGTATTTCACGGAATCGACCGGCCGGCTGAATCGCAACATCCGTCGCACGTCGGATTCGACGATCGTCGCGGTGAAATCGACTTCGGTGCGGGTGAAGTGAATCTGGGAGTGGAGGGCCAGAGGAAACAGAAACGAGAGAACCAACAGTCCTTTCATAGCCAGCCTCCTTCGGTCCGTTGCATATGGAGTAGAAAAACGAAAAGGCCTTTACGGATTGCTCGAAAAAGCCTTTCTTGTGAGCCAGGTAGGGATCGAACCTACGACCTTCGCCTTAAAAGGGCGCTGCTCTACCAGCTGAGCTACTAGCTCGGTTGCGCTTACGTTTGAAGCGCTGAATGATATCAAAATATTCCTATACACGCAAGAGGAAAAAACCCCTCCGAATGCGCTTCAGAGGCTGTTTTTCTTGATATTGTGCGCTTGGCTGATTAGCTTCATCACGTCACAACAAACAGGGCCAAATCATGCGCCACCTCACGCTCTCCTTTCTCTTTCTCGGATTCGCTGCGGGTCTGATGGCCCAATCCAAACTCGTCCCGTTTCACGAACAGACGGACTTTCTCTTTGCTTCCCCGGGCGGCCTCGGTACTGGACTGTATGGTTTCGATAATCCCGCTATGCTCAACTATGTGCGTCACTTCGACGTCCTGTACGCATGGCAGACGAATCCGGGGAAATGGTCCGGTCTGTCGCGGTGGGGTCTGTTCACCGCCGTACGGCATCTTGGCTTCGGAGTGATGCATGACCAGACGCCCGGTTCTCCAAAGAGCGTTACAGATTACCGGCTAGCGCTTGGATTTGGGGACCGAACCTTCGGGATGGGCGTCGGATACGGCTGGTCGGGTAATGCGGACAAAACCTACAACCGATCGAGTCTCTGGACGCTCGGATTTCTCATCCGTCCAGACCGGCACGTGTCCTTCGGTCTGACGGGAATATCCGCCACTGCCGGAGGCGACAAAGAAGGCATCATCGACGTGGCGGTGCGGCCGTTCGGTACGGAGCTTCTCACGCTGTTCGGAGACATGGCGGCACAGACAAAGAAGCCCGACAAAGACGCCGCGTGGAGCGCCGGGGCGGCGGTGGAGGCGCTGCCGGGGGTGAGGTTCACCGCCCGCTACTTCGACACCGAGGCGTTCACGATAGGCATGAACTTCAGCTTCGGTCGTATGGGCCTGGCGTCTCAAACCCATCTCGACGATCGTCAGAAGCAGTCGCGCACGACGTATGCGGTTCGCCTGGGCGCCTACGACCGAAACCTGTGGCGTACGCACGTCAAGGACCGCGACGCGTACCTCAAGCTCGATCTCAAGGGACCGGTCAAGTACCGACCGTATGTCTTGTTCGACAAATCAACGACGTTCTACGAACTGATCGATCGCATCGACGCAGCGGAACGCGATCCGGGCGTCGCGGGCATCGCGATCAGCCTGTCCGGTGTACAGATCAACCGCGAACTGGCGTGGGAAGTGCGCGAACGGCTCCGGATGTTCCGATCGTCCGGGAAGAAAGTGGTGATGTACATCGACCGGGCGGACATGACCGATTACCATCTCGCTTCCGTTGCGGACCGGATCGTCATGGACCCGCAGGGCATGCTGCTGCTGGAGGGGTATGTCATGGGAAGGACGTTCCTGAAGGGCACGCTCGAGAAGCTGGGCATAGGGTACGACGAGTGGAGATACTTCAAATACAAATCGGCGGCGGAGGTCTTTTCTCGCGAAAAGATGTCGGAAGGCGACCGCGAACAGCGGCAGGCGATGCTCGACGATCTGTATGATCTCGTCCGGTCAGAGGTATGCGCGTCGCGAAGCATGTCCACGGAAGCGTTTGACCGCTTGATAGACGAAACGTTCCTTTTTCTACCTCAGGATGCGTTGAAGGCCGGTCTGGTGGACACGCTTGGACGGTGGGACGTCGTCGAAAAGGTCATCGAACGCATGGAAGGCGCGCGGAAATCGACCATCAGACCGTGGGCGCTGGAAAAATTTCATCTTCCGTACGACAACCGTTGGGGAGAACCCCCTCGCATTGCGGTCATCTACGCGCTCGGGGTCTGCGACCTGGAGGAAGGCATTGCAGCCCGCAAACTGGCGAACGTGTTCGACCGGGTCACAAAAGACCGCCGCATCAAGGCCGTCGTCCTGCGGGTGGACTCGCCGGGAGGCGACGCGCTGGCTTCCGATCTCGTGGCGGAAGCCATGAAGGAATGCCGCAAGAAGAAACCGGTCGTCGTGAGTCAGGGTTTTGTTGCCGCGTCGGGCGGCTACTGGATTTCGATGTATGCAGACACGATCGTAGCGTCGCCGCAGACGATCACGGGTTCGATCGGCGTCATCGGCGGATGGATGTACAACAGCGGGCTCAAGGAGAAGCTGGGATTCTCCACGGATCACGTGAAAGTCGGAAAGCACGGAGACGCTTTGTACGGCTTCCGTATGCCTTTTGTCGGTCTGGGCTTGCCGGACCGCAATCTCGACGACAGTGAACGCGCCCGGGCGGAGTACGCCATAAAGACGTTGTACCAGGATTTCCTCACCCGTGTGGCGGAAGGTAGAAAACAATCCGTCAACGATGTCGAGACGGTCGCACAGGGCCGTGTGTGGTCGGGCATAGAAGGGAAGGAGAAAGGCCTGGTGGACGTGCTCGGCGGACTCGATCGCGCCATCGCCATAGCCAAACGGCGCGCTCGAATCCCGGACGATTGCGACGTAACGATCGTTCAGATGCCCCGGCCTCCCCTGTTCGATCCGAACCTGTTCCTCTCCGGCCTCCGCGGCGCACAACAGAAGACGGACGGATGGTACGAACATCTGAAATGGAGATTGGAAAGAAACGGTCAACCTCTCCCGATTCTGCCTCTGGACGACATGGAATGGCAGGAAGACTGACCGTGAATCGCGAGATCCCCATCCACATCCTGCGCGACCTGCGGACGTTCCTGGAAACGCATCAGGAGTTGTTCGGAGACGAAGTGCTCGTCCACCGACGAAACGCAGGGAGCCATACCCCGCTGTCGAACCGGGAGGTTTCCACGGGTGTCGCAGAGACTCAACAGGAGAGTTTGTTCGTGAGCGAGAACAGAAGGGCCGTGTATACGGCGGGCCTCAAGGATCTCCCCACGCTGACCGAACTGGAGGAGACCGTTTCCGAATGCCGGAAGTGCGGGCTGTGCAGGACGAGGACCCAGACGGTCTTCGGCAGCGGCAATCCCGATGCCGATATCATGTTCGTCGGTGAGGCGCCGGGTGCGGATGAAGACGCCCAGGGTCTGCCGTTTGTCGGGCGGGCGGGACAGCTGCTGACGAAAATGATCGAGGAGCCGCGGAGTCTGGGCCTTCCGCGTGCCCGGGTTTACATCGCCAACATCCTGAAGTGCCGTCCGCCCAACAACCGCAAACCCAATCCGGACGAGATCGAACAGTGCGAGCCGTATCTCATTGCGCAGATCGAGCGTATCCGGCCCCGCATTATCTGCGCGCTCGGCGTGACGGCGGCGAACACCCTGCTGAAGAACAACCTGTCACTGGGTGCCTGCCGGGAAAAAGTCTTCGACTACCATGGGACACCGCTGATCGTCACGTATCACCCGGCCGCGCTCCTGCGAAATCCCAATTTCAAGAAACCGGCCTGGGACGACATGCTTCGCCTGAAGCGGCTCTACCAGGAATTGAAAAAACCGGTCTGACGCATGGCGCGTGATACCACCACCTATCAGGCGGTACTCAAGGACATTCGCAAAGGCCGGATCGCATCCGCCTACCTGTTTCACGGCGAGGAGCAGTTTCTCGCGGAGCAATTGTGCGACGCAATCGTGCAGGCGGTTTTCGGTGCATCAAAGGATGATTTCAACCTGCATGTGTTTTACACACGGGAACACGACGTCTCGGCCATCGTGAACGCCGCCATGAGCTTTCCGATGCTGGCCGACCGCAAAGTCGTGATTGTGCGGGACGCTGACCAGTTGCGCAAAGAAGACCGTGAAAGCCTGACGGCGTACCTTCAACATCCCCTCGCCTCCACCAGCTTCATCGTCGTCGCATCGAAGGCGGATTTCCGTCAGAATCCGTTCAAGCTGCTCAAGGAAGGGGCGGTCTGCGTGGAGTTGAAGCCGCTGCGGGAGTACGAAGCGCCCGAGTGGATCGAAACGTTCGCCGGGCAGCACGGCAAGCGGATCCGGGAACGAGCGGCCATGTTGCTCGCCTCCAAAATTGACGTGTCCCTGCAGGAACTGTCCAGCGAGATGGAAAAGCTGGCAACGTACGTGGGAACGCGGGAGGAGATCTCCGAGGAGGATGTCGAGACCGTTGTCGGACTGTCCCGCCAGTACAATATTTTCGAGCTGTGCAGCGCGGTGGGACGGAAGGACCTTCCGCGTGCATTGCAGATATTCGACCGCATGCACCGGCTGGGGGAGGAACCGGTCGGCATGATCGTCATGTTGTACCGGCAGTTTGTGATCCTGCTCAAAATCGTTGAAATGCGTGACCAGAGGAGGCCGCAAGCGGAGATCCAGCAACATCTCAAGGATACCCTGAGGATCAATCCGTACTTCTTCGAAAACGAGTACTGGCCGCAGGCGCAGCTGTTCCAGACCGGTGAGGCGGAGCGGGCATTCGGGTTTCTCCAGGAAGCGGATGAGGCGGTCAAGTCCAGTCAGATGGATAACGCGCTGATCATACACCGTCTGTTGTTTCAGCTGATTCGGAGCACGGAAGCATGACGAAGGACCATCGTCCCATCAAGGGCGGGCTCCAGGACGACAATCTTCGAGAACTCGTTCGCACGCCGCACCTCGTGCGCAAGGCGCTCAAGAGCTATCAGAAACTGAGCGACGAGGAGGTCATCGAGCGCTTTCAGGAGGGCGACCTCGTGGCTTTTGACGTGATCGTGGCCCGTTACAAAGAACATCTCATCAACTACGTCATGAGCTTTGTCGGAGAACGTTCCGATGCGGAGGACCTCGTACAGGACACGTTCGTCAAGGTGTACCGCTATCGCAAATTGTACAAGCGGATCGCCAAATTCTCGACCTGGTTGTATACCGTGGCCGGCAACTTCGCGAAGAGCGAACTGCGCAAGCGCAAGCGGCAGCAGTTGTACGTGATGTCCAATCTGAGCAACGGGGAAAAGGAATTCGAAGCCGTGGAAACGCGGAGCCCGGCGGATGAAATCACCGATTCGTCGTTCAAGAAGGACCTGGTGCGCAAGGCGATCAAGCAACTGCCTCGCCGGCAGCAGGAAGTCATCCGTCTGAGGGAGATCGAACATCTGTCGTACGAAGAAATCGCTGAACAGACCCACTTGCCTCTGGGCACGGTCAAGTCGCGCGTCAAACGGGCGCGCGAGCGTCTGCAGAAAACATTGAAGTTCCTGAGGGAGAAGTGATGCCCGCGCGAAAATCCAAACGGCTCAGTCACGTGGATGCGTCCGGCAAGGCGCGCATGGTTGACGTATCTGGCAAAATCGCAGGCGCTCGTCGTGCGGTGGCCCAGGCGGTCGTGCGGATGAACCACGAGGCGTTCGATCAGATCGTCCGGCGCAAGGCGCGAAAGGGCGACGTGCTCGCCGTCGCGAACGTGGCCGGTATCCAGGCCGCCAAACGGACATGGGAGTGGATTCCCCTCTGTCATTCGTTGAATCTCACGCACGTACTTATCGAGTTCTTTCCCGATCGCCTCCGGCGAAGTATTCGCGTCGAGGCGACCTGCGAGGCGGCCGACCGAACGGGTGTGGAGATGGAAGCGCTGGTGGCCGCATCGACCGCCGCGCTGACGATCTACGACATGGCCAAGGCCGTGGACCGCGCCATGGTGATCGGGGAACTCTGTCTGCTCGAGAAATCCGGCGGCCGCAGCGGTATCTATCGCCGGTCCTCCCCGCGCGGGAAAGGGCGCCGACGCGCTTGAGGACCGTTCTGCTGCTGGCGCTGATGGGGTGCATGCCGGCCGCGGCGCAGGACCGGTTGGTCGGTGAGTTCTGCGTATACAAATTGACATACCTTGGCTTCTCCGCTGTGACGATTGAACTGTCGGTCCCCGAAACGCTGGCCTACCACGATCGGCACGCCTATCGCACGGTTGCGCGGGCCAAAACCAACACACTGTTCTCTGCGTTCTATTCGCTCGATAACCGATACGAAACGCTGATAGACGCCGGAACCGGTCTACCGTTGACCTATACGAAAGTGATCGCGCAAAAGACCTTGTCCCAGCAGATGACGGTCACCTACGATCAACTCAACGGGATGGCGACGTACGACGGCGGAAAGTTCATACCGGCCGTGACCAAAACCATACGGACCGCAACGCACAATTTCTTCTCCATGCTCTACGCCCTGCGCGGATTGACGTTCCGCGAAGGTGAGACCCGGCAATTGAACCTAGATGTGGAAACGGAGCCCTGGGCGGCGGAGATCGCGGTGCTGGGACGTGACGCAGTCGAAGCTGCCGGTGAACGGAGGGACGCCTGGAAGATCGACGTCCGTTTCCGACCGCTGGAAGTGGAGGTGCGGAGGCGCCATACGGACATTCTCACGCGGCGAGTGGCCACGGGCAAGAGTCACCTTACGTTCTGGCTCGATGCGAATCCGCCGCACCTTTTCCTGAAAGTGGAATTCGAAATGTCGCCCTTTAACACGTATGCCGTCCTCGTGGGCGAGCGGCGATAGGCGATTGGCCCGGGAACCCGTGCTCCGTCTCGTATCACGTTGGACCGCCGTGATGCCAATCGTCTGGTTCCTGTCGTTCTATCCTGTCCGGGCCCAGGCTGCGTTCGTCGAGCTGACGCTCTCCGATTCGGTGCCCGTCTTCGGTCCTGCACTCAAGGTCGTCCGGATGTACTATTCCACATCCGGGGAGGGACATCATACGCTTACTTCGGTTACGATTAGTCGGAACGTCACGTCAGGCCAGCGCGAGGATGTCGTTTTCAGGTCGGGCGAAGGCGAGTCGCTGCTGTACTATCGCAGGGCGCTCCGGGGGATGGAGTGCATGTCGGAGGAAATGGATTTTCACTCGGGCGTTCTGCAGCGCCGTCGGATCGAGCCCCTCCGCGAAATCGATTGCGTCGGGCACGGTACGTCGATTGTTCAGGAACGGACTTCCGATAAAGCAGACGTCCGGCGCGCCGCCCGTGTGATCGAGGACTGGCAAGCTGATCGGACACTCTTTCGGAACCTCATGCCGCTTCGCATCGAATGACCGGGCCCGACGAAAGGTATGCAGCGCCCCCCTTTGAATGGCGGACGTTCACCGTCCTGGTGGTTCTTGCACTCGGCGGTTTTTTACTGCAGATCGCGAGTGCGATGGCGCTGGCGACAGCGGATGAGCTTGCCCGATGGCCGATCACGCGGATTGCCGTGACGGTTGCGATTCAAGCGGCGGCGCTGTTCTTCGTTACGGGAGCGGGTCTCTGGCTGGCGGAACGGGTCGGGCTGTCCGTGCCGCTGATCTCCGGGATCTGTTATCGTCGGAAAGTACCCGGCGGCTACGGCCGCACGGTGTGGATCTCCATGGCGGCCGGCATGCTCACGGCGGCGTCGGCGGTGGTGCTCGACCTCCTGCTCTTCGAGGGTCGGATCGTAGAAAAACTAAGCCGCGTGGAGAATGTATGGAGCGGATGGGCCCTTGCGTACCATGCCGCCGTCGGCGAGGAGATACTCTTCCGCCTGTTCTTCATGTCCGCCGTGGCCTGGCTGGCGCAGCGTTTTGGGTTCGACCATCCCGCCTGCATGTGGACGGGGCTGGTCCTCTCCACGCTGCTGTTCGGCCTCGCGCACCTTCCGGGGGACCTGTCTGCGGTCACATCGCTCGTGCTCGTTCGCACGCTGTTCCTCAACGGCATCGCCGGAACGGTCATGGGCTGGTTCTGCTGGCGACGGGGTCTCGAATCGGCCATGATTGTCCATTTTGCCGCGGACGCGGTGATTTACGTTGGAGGGCCGGCCGTCTTTCCGTGAGCGGCAAACCAGCTTCCGGCTCAGTCTTCGTTTTTGAACAGGTTCGTCATGAAGTCCACGTAGGCCTTCTCGCTGGCCGGGCAGACCTCCGGCATGGTGGACATCGCGATCTCGTAGTTGAACAGCACCTTGACCTGCGCTTTCAGATAGTCCTCCTTGAAAACCCATTCCTTGTGCACGGCGGGATTGATCTCACGCGGCAATTTCGTGATAAAATGATCGATAAGCGCATGGCCGTAACAGGGACACGATAGGTAGTCCTCGTTGACGCGGTTCAGATGCGCCAGCATGCCGGGCTTGTCGAGGACGAACGCGTCCCGGACGCGTTTGCCGAAGTGGTACCAGACTTTTGAGGAATACGCGTAGGAACTGAACATCGGGTCCCGGTACTTCAGGATGATGCTGCGGTCGTAACAGCCCAGGAAGTCCGGAAACGGGCTCGTGCGACTCATTCCGCAGGCGTCCGCTTCGTTAAGCATCTTGCGATGGCCCCAGTAAGTGCGGTATGACAGATACCAGGGTTCGAAGCGATTCCGCTCGATTTCGTCTCCTTTGAGATAGATCCTCGTGCTCTTCCAACTACCGACGATCGAGTAGAGGGCATCGAACTTCGGAAAGTCCCGCTTGAAGTAGATCGTGCGGTAGATCGTGTGTCCCCGTTCGTCCACGAGCTCCGTAAAATGCGGATGCGACCGCGCCAGTTCTACAGCTGTCTCGACCCTCGCGGAACCCGTCAGCTCGAATTCCAGCGCCACATACCAGCCGCGGTCCACCCACCGGACCGTCTCCGGTTGTGGCCGAGGCTCCTCCTCTTGTTTTTCGGTTCCCAGGATTGCCTGGATATCCTTCTTTGCCATCGTGGAGGAGTGTACTATAATTCCACAGCTTGCGAAAGAGAAATGAACCACGTCCCAATAAAAAAAGCCGCCCGCATGCGGACGGCTTGCCTTTCAACGTTTCAGGGTATGCTATCCTCCCCCGCCTTTCCGGTCGCCCACCGGCAGCTGGAACTGCAAACCGACGAACGGTGTGACGTACTTGGTTGCTTTGACCTTACCGCTCTCTTTTCTTGCGAACGTCCACTTGTAGTCCACGCCGGTCAGGAGGAAGGGATACAGTTTGTATGCTACGAGAACGTGCGCAAGAGACCGTTCATCCAGCTTGAACGCATCCCCGAGATCGTCCAGGTAGCCCTTGTCGTACGCTCCGTTGATGACGACGCGCGGTATCAACTCAGGTGCGTACATCCCGAGGTGGATGAACGCTCCGTTCGTTTTCTTGAGCTTGTCCGGAATGTTGATTCCACCGATGATCTGCACTTTGTTGATCACGTTGCCGTAGATCTCGCCGTACGTCCCCTGCACACCCTCAGTGCCGATAAGCGAGTAGGCCTTGGCGTCCTTGTCGATCTCATACACGGCGTCGAAGTACTGCGGGACAAAATGATCGCTGTAGAAACGGCGCTCGACCTTCATGCCCATGTTGAACACGTCGGCGATGAAGTTGAATTTGAACAGCACGCCGAGTCCAAGGCCCTGGCCCGCTTTGTAACCGAGGTCCGCAACATCGGCCGAGTCGTCTACGTCGTTGTTCTTCAGAATCCGGGCATATTCGATGTACGGCAGAATCTGCAGCATCTTTGTTTCCAGTACCGTTACCCCGATATCGGCCCCGACTTCGGTGACCCCCTGGACGCGCGGGTTCTTATCGCCGTCCGTGATATAGGTTACTCCGATTTCTGTCGTCTTCAGGACGGGAATGTCGCTCGTTTTGAGCGGCCGGGCATACGGGCGTACGCCGAAAATGTTGAATCCGTCAAAATCGCTATAGATGCCTTCCAAACCGAAGCGTTGATCGTAGTTTAGATCATAGTTGACGCCGATCTTGCGTTGCTCGAAACTGACCGCGTTCGTGTAGTTATACATGATCAATCCGTAGCCGAGATACGCCCCGGTGAGGTCTCCGACGCGCACGTAGACGGGGTCCTTGTGCTTGACGCCGTATCGCAGATAGCGGACGATCCGGAGAGGACCCACGCCGTGCTCGTACTCCTCGGTCCGGAGTTCGCCGTTGTCGGTATTGAACAGCAGCGGGATGTCCAGCCCCAGGCCGAACTTGCCGAACGCCAGCTCAGGCTGAAGGCGCATACTGATAAAATTTTGATCGCCGATGCGGGTATAACCGACCGGCATCGTCATCATGCTGTAGCCCATGCCGTCGCCGGGACCCTGGAACGTGAACCCGTTCGACCCGCCTTCCTCGTCCTGAGCGGACAGACCCAAAGGAATCACCCACAGCACAGCCATCATGCGAATAATCCGACGCATAAAACCTCCTTTGAAGTGACAGACTGGCATACATTACGCTCTGATTGCAACACGTAAACTGTCGCGTTCACATCCAGAACGCGTTCTCGATATGACGAATCTCCGGTCCCTCCATGCGCAGGCGAACGGTCACGAGGTCGAACCGGCAGTCTATGTCGTGGATCTGCTCGTGTCCGAGATAGTGGTTGGCGCATGCGCGCATGAACGCCTGTTTGCGGGGCGTCAGCCAGCTCTCGGGTTCGCCGAAGGCAGGCTCTTCCCGTTCGGTGAGATCGACCGTTTTCACCTCGACGAACACGAGGACGTCCCCGTGCCACGCCACGATGTCCATTTCCCCGTTGCGGAATTTGTACCTTCGCCGCAGGATTTCGTACCCCTTCTCCGCGAGGTGTTCGGCAGCCAGCCTTTCACCCTCCTCGCCGATCTTTTTAGCACGAGCCGACTTCGAAATCACAACGCCTCCAGTAGCGAGCAGATGCGGTCTTCGAGTTGCTTGATCGATTCGTAGTAGTCTTTGGGGAAGTCGTTGGAAAGGATGGAGAACGCGAGCACATCGCCGCCGCGGGTCGCGATGTAACCGCTCAGACCACTGACGCTCCAGAGGTAGCCGACCTTGAGGCGGCTGCGCTTGGCCGGACCGCCGTTCTTCCGGAATCGTTTGCGCTCACTCCCGTCCACACCGGCGATGGAAAGAGAAGCAACGAACTCCGGTCCCACCTCCGGATGCCGGTACATGTATTCGAGCAGCCTGACCTGCGCACGTGCGCTCATCTTGTTTCGATCGTCGAGACCGGATCCATCCACCATGACGATCTCCGACGGTCGGATGCCCGCGCGTTCCAGGAACGGCGCAACGGCGCGAATGCCTTTCTCGTCGGTTCCCGGTTCCCCGTACGTCTCGGCGCCGAGGATCATGAGGAGCTGACCGGCGATGAAATTATTGCTCCACTTGTTGACGGCGCTCACGATATAGGCAAGGTCACAGGAGGATGTTTCGTAAATCCGCCGAACGCCGGCCGGAACCCGACCTTTGGCCACTTCGCCCGCAGCCTGGATGCCGGCACGGTTGAGCGCATCGCGTATGGCGAGTCCGGCGAAAAGCGCCGGATCGTCGACGCGTTTGTACAGAAATATCTCGTCCTCGTGGACCGCGACGGTGCCGCCCACGCGGAGCGTGATTCGGTCGCCGCTGTAACTTGCCGAAACGGTGTTGTGGTCCACAGAGGAACCGGACGCCGAATCGACGGTCTTGACCGTGTTGACGACCGTAAGGATATCCAGCGCCGGTTCAACAAAGACGTTGGCCAGATCGCCCATTTTTTTGCCCGGCTGAACGTAGATCGCTACGCTGTTGAAGTTGTAGCTGACAGCGCCGCCGATGGCCGAATAGGCGCGGTCGTTCCGGATGGCGTTGGGCGTGTCCTGGAGGTAGGAGTCGTCCACCACGAGCCGGCCGCGAATCTCCCGGATGCCCGACGCGTGCAGGTGATAAGCCGTTCGGAGCAGCACTTCGGTGACAAAATACGGATCGCCGAATCCTTTCACGTACAGATCGCCTTTTACCGCACCGCTGTCGACGTCGCCATCGGTCAGGAACGATGTCTTGAACCGGTGAGCCGGTCCCCAGCGGTCGAGAGCGGCGGCCGTTGTCACCAGCTTGAGGCAGGAAGCCGTACTCAGCAGGGTATCGGCGTTCTTTTCGTACAGCGTTTCGCCCGTGGTCATCGAGCGAACGATGAAGCCGACGCGCGACTGGCGGAACAGACGCTGAGAGAAAACCCCGTCGAGCGCGGTACGCAAAGAATCGAGCGCAGCCCGGCGGTAGCCGACCTGCGCATGGACAGCGGACGACGGCGCGGTCCACCACCAGACCGCCGTGAGACAAACGGCCACGTTAATCCAGCTGGAAGATCGTGGCGGGATCATCTTCGTGCCGAACTTCGTCCACCGGGTCTTTCTTGCCCTTTCCGGCAAAAAGGCGGTTCGGGGCATTGATGACAAGACCGTGTTTCGCGCCCACGTTCCTGTACGCATGCACGACGCCCGGCGGAATGAGCACGGACATGGGACGATCTTCACCTACAAAAAGGACCATTCGATTCCTGTAGGTGGGCGAGTTTTTCCGGTTGTCCCAGAGATAGACCTTGAAATTCGACGGTCCGATGAATCCAAACAGGTCCGTCTGTTCCACATGCTCATGCGGGCCGCGGGCGACACCGGGATTCGACTGGGACACGTAGGTCATAACGGGGAAGTTCTTTTCCTCCAACTCGTCCTCGCGGAAGATTTCCGTGAGCCATCCGCGCTCATCGACGAACTTCCGAAGCTCCTTCACGACCACTCCTTCGATCGGGCCCTTTTTGAACATGCGTTACTCCTGCTTTTCCTTGTCCTTCCTGGGGATGACCTGATAGACCTGTTCGCCTTCGCGGACCATGCGGTACTTCTCGCGGGCAACCTTCTCGATATACGAAATATCGTTCTTCAGGCGCTCGCGATTTCGAATCAGCGCTTCCTGTTCTTTTTTCAGCCGTTCGATTTCCTGCTCCAGTTCGGCCTTCTCCCGATTGAGCCGGTAGATCTGGAACGCGCCGTAGTTGCCGGTGACAAGCGTGAGCACGGCGAGGCCGATCACGGACCAGAACAGGATGCGGCGCCGCTTGCGCTTGCGGAGGGCCGCTTCCGTGTTGTCCGAACTTTCGGCCATGTCGAACACCGGCGGTTTCCCGGTCGGTTCGCTTTGACTCATCGTCCGCTCTATGGCTGTCGGAACGCCCGGCGCCCGAGGTAGACGGCGCGGCCACCGAGCGTCTCTTCGATACGGAGAAGCTGATTGTACTTCGCGATCCGGTCGGTGCGCGAGGCGGAACCCGTCTTGATCTGTCCGCAGTTGAGGGCGACGGCGACGTCGGCGATGGTGGTGTCTTCGGTCTCGCCGGAGCGGTGGCTCATCACGGCCGTGTATCCCGCCCGGTGCGCCATCTGCACGGCGTCGATCGTCTCCGAGAGCGTTCCGATCTGGTTGACCTTGACCAAGATCGAGTTGGCCACACCTTCCGCGATGCCTTTGGAGAGGAATTTCGGATTGGTGACGAACACGTCGTCGCCGACCAGTTGGATCTTGCGGCCGAGGGATTCGGTGATCATTTTCCATCCGGCCCAATCGTTCTCCGCCATGCCGTCCTCGATGGAAACGATCGGATACTGGCGCACCCAGTCCTCGAAGAACTTGACCATCTGCTCGGGCGTCAGCTGGCGGTTGTCGGACTTCTTGAAGACGTATTTCCCGTTGGCGAAGAACTCGCTGGCCGCCGGGTCGAGGGCGATCATCACGTCGCCGCCCGCTTTGTAACCTGCGGCCTGGATCGCTTCGAGAATCACTTCGATCGCTTCATCGTTGGACTTGAGGTTGGGGGCGAACCCGCCCTCGTCGCCGACCGCCGTATTGTACTTTTTCGACTTCAAAACGGACTTGAGATGGTGGAACACCTCGACGCCCATGCGCAGGCCTTCGGAAAAACTCGAAGCGCCGACCGGCATGACCATGAATTCCTGAAAGTCCACGTTGTTGTCCGCATGAGCGCCGCCGTTGAGGATATTCATCATCGGCACGGGGAGCGTATTGGCCTGCACGCCGCCGAGATACCGGAAAAGCGGGAGGGAGAGCTCTTCCGCGGTGGCCCGCGCCACGGCGAGGCTCACGCCCAGGATCGCGTTGGCGCCCAGCTTGCTTTTGTTCGGCGTGCCGTCCAGCTCGATCATGAGCCGGTCGATCTCGTATTGCCCTTCCGAGAACCGCTCCGCAACGCTCTTCGCGATGACGGCATTAACGTTCTTGACGGCCTTTTGAACGCCTTTGCCCATATAGCGTTTTTTGTCGCCGTCGCGCAATTCAACGGCCTCGTTTTCTCCGGTGGACGCTCCGCTCGGAACGATCGCGCGCCCCGTCGTACCGGTTTCGAGCATCACTTCTACTTCCACGGTCGGATTGCCGCGGGAGTCCAGCACTTCTCGTGCCTGCACGGAATGTATGCGACTCATGATAATCCTCCGGTTTCCTGTTCCGTCTCGGTCATTTGGATCGTTCTATGTTGAATTCGACGAATCGCCGGAGTCCTTCGCGGGCCGGCGAGTCCTTGAAGTGGGCGAGCGCGGCGTTGGCCCGATCGGAGAAGTCCCGCAGCCGTTTCTTGGCGTAGTCCAGTCCGCCGTACCGTTCCGTGAACGCGATGACTTTCTTCACGTCGGCGCTCGAAATGCTTTTTTTGATCTTGCGGAGGATCTCCTTCGACTCCGGCCGCGGGGCATGGGCGAACGCGTGAATGAGCGGAAGTGTGATCTTCTGTTCCTTGAGATCGCGGCCTTTGGTCTTGCCGATGATCGTCTGCACGCCTTCGAAGTCGAACAGGTCGTCCTTGATCTGGAACGCCACGCCGATGTTCTCGCCGAAATCGTGCAGGGCCTGCCGGTCGGTCTCGCTTTCCGTGGTCGTGATGCTGCCCAGTTCGCACGCCGCGGCGATGAGCGCGCCGGTCTTGTCGGAAATCATTTTGAGGTACGTCGGCTCGTCGATGTCCAGGCGGCGGCTCTTGTCGATCTGGAGGAGTTCCCCCTGGCTCGCGCGCCGGGTGGCGTCGGAGAGCAGGGCCATGGCGTCGAAGCTGCGGATGTCCACGATACTGATCAGCGCGTTGGCGAGGAGGTAGTCGCCCATCAGGACGGCCATCTTGTTCTTCCAGATCGCATTGATGGAGGGCAGGCCGCGGCGCATGTCGGCTCCGTCGACGACGTCGTCGTGCACCAGGGTGGCCGAATGGACCAGTTCGATCGTGATGGAGGCGCGGTAGGAACGTTCCGTGACCGAGCCGTTACAGGCTTTGGCGCACATCAGGACCAGCATCGGCCGCAGGTTCTTGCCGCGCGACGACACGACGTACCGGGCGATCGTATCGACGATCCGGATGTTCGACGTGAGCTGTTCCCTGAACTTCTTCTTGAAGACGCCCATCTCTTCGCGGATGGGCTCGAACACGTCCTCGACCGTCATCGGTGAAGGGTCTTGCGCGCCCGTTCTGTCGTGTTTTTCATCGGGCCAATGTAACGGTTTGGGGTTTGCAAATCAAATGGATATTGGGCGGGTCATCACGCGGCCTCTGCGAGTGTCTATTTCTGGAGAAAAAGCACCTGTTCGGCGCCACTTTCTTTTGACGCAAAAGACCTTATGTTTAGCAGGTTGTTGAAAAAGTCCCAAAAAATATTAAAAATATTTTTTCACGTGTGCTGAAGGCAGTCATTTGTGTATTATCTTAGTAAGAATAACTCATGAAGTTCGAGGTTTCTGTGTCGAATCGACCATCTGATAAAACACCATCAACCCTACCAACTGGGTATGGTGGGCTAATACCGATAAACAACGAAGGAACCTGTAACGATACCTCATAGCAGACAGACCGCTTCTTGCTTTCTGCCGCGCCCTTGAGGTGACGGCTTGCCAAAAGACTGCGGGTCTGCCCTGTAAAACATGACCAAAGTAATGCTGCATCCCACAAGTGTGGATGACCGCTGATAAAAGAATGTCATTACAGAAAATGCTCAAAGAAGAAAAGACCTACTTGCCGGCTTGACTTCTAACATAAAAGAAAGAACCAAAGAAAACAGCGGCTGTCGGAAAAACGCCGGAACCAGAGTTCGCTTGATGGTTGCGGAAAACAGTTATTCATCGGATACGCCTTCCGTTTTTGCACCGCTTGATCACGTTTTCCGCTGATACTGGGGCGCAAACTCTGGTTCTGTTTCGGCGCTTTTCCCAAGGCCGCGAAGATGACTGTTCCCCTGCGACTTGCGGAGAATATCCTCCAAACTGCCTATTCAATGGTCCGGCGGTTGTCCGCGACAACTTCAATCGTTTTCTTATGCTTATCTACGGGGGCGTAGGCGGTCTTCGGTCCAGAACAATAGCCTCCAAACCGTCCGTGCGCACAGAACTGCGCGGCCCGGTCACCGTTCGAAGAACCGGTAGTAAAGGTCCTGCTGGCCTTCGGGCCCTTGCACCCACACGCCGAGGTATACTCCGGGCGTGGGCGTCGCGGCGATGCGATGCGAGTAACCGGGCGGAAGTTCCGAAACCACCGACAGCCCGGCGGGGAACAGGTGTGCTTCTTCGAGAGGCAGTTCCACAACCTCCGCGACACCCGAACGCGTGGAAAGCCAGACCAGCCGCCGCGTGCCGTCATGACCGGCATAGAGGAAAGGAAATACGTTGACGACGAGGCCCGTGTCGCTGGTGATCCGGACCGGCAAGGTCCAGTTCATGCCGTCGGTCGAAGACGAATAGAACAGGTGGGATCGCGGTGGTGGGCTCTCCCACGGATTGGGCCGGGTGGTGTCGTGGCGCACCCAGACGAGCCGGACGGAATCGTCGATGAACGAGGCGAACGGTAGGTGATCGTGCAGCGTGTCGCTGTTGACAGTCACCGGAACGGCGGCGGTCCAGACGGGATTGCCTGGCGCGCGTTTGGAGACATAGATCTGGTTGGTCGGATTGGCCGGGTTTCGGTACAGGCTGACGAAGTACACGAGCAGCGTTCCGTCCGGGAGGCTCGCGATCGTGGGGACCCAATCGTCCACGTCCGGCACGGCGGTCACCGCGACCTCGGATGTCGTGTCCCACGCGATGCCGTCGGACGAACTATTATACCAAATGTGGCCGCGGTAGAAGGCCTCCCAGCGGAACCACACGAGGTGGAACGTGCCGGTCTCATCCTGGAGCAAATTCGGGTAGAAGTCCCCGCCCGGATGGCTCGTAATGCGGACAGGATCGATCCACGACGAGTCGTTGTCCGTGCGGGTGAGATAAATGTCCGGATTGCCGCCGCGGTCGGAGAACCACGCCGTGTACAGGCGGCGGTCCAGTGCGAGGAGGACGCTCGGGTCCTCGTCTTTCGTCGGACTGTCCACGGACAGCAGCCTCGGTTCCGTCGCTCTGAACCGGAAGCCATCGGGCCGATCGTCGCAACCCGCCGCGATCCAGCCGATGAACAGGGCAGCGTACACCGCTCCCCTGCACGATGGGTTATACATCGGGTCATTCCTGCTTGAGAATCGAGTCGTGCCGGGAATTGCCGGCGTTTCGGATCGTCAGAACACGTTCTCCACGATCACGCCGAAGCCGGGCAGCAACTTCGAGCGGACGGGTCCGGCCTGATGCACGCGGGCCCACGAGGTGAACTCGCGGCCGTTGTTCACCAGCACCTCGATCGTTTTCTCCAGTCCGTCCACGATCCAGAGTTCCCTGACGCCCGCGGCCTCGTAGGCTTCGCGTTTCGGTTTGAGTTCGTGGTAGTCCTGCACCTCCGTGAGGATTTCCATGACGAGGTCGGGCACGCCGAAGATCCGGTCGCGGATGATGCTGCGGTTGGCGTGGGCGATGTAGAAAAGGTCCGGCTGCCGCACTTCCCCTTCGGACAGGTGCACGTCGAGCGGGGCGTCGAAGACTTCCCCGAGGCGGTTGGTCTCCACGAACCGGATCAGTTCGAACTCCATTCGCCGCGACAGCTTCTGATGATTGACGTTGGGTGACATAGGCGCCTCCTGACCGCCCTTGCGAGTGACCGGCGGTCAACGAAATATACGCAGAATTTCGGAGAAATGCGTCAAGGGGTTAGACTTCGCTGCCGAGCCGCAGGTATTCTAGGATTATCTTGACGTCGGATACCGTAACCTGCTGTTTTCACGCGGCGTGGAGGAGATACAGGCGGCCGCGGACACGTACCGCTGGCCCGGCGTGCCCACTCCAAATGCAGATCCATGCATCCATTTTCCGGTTTTTTCTCGGACGGCTTATGCATTTTCGAGAGGACGCGGCTCTTATGGGTAGTTGCCTGGCGTGCAGGGACGGCGTATATTGATGATGAAGGGCCGAATGAAAACATGGTGCAGGTATGGTCGGCATATGCAAGCTGGTCTTGCGTTCCTTATCCGGTGATCATTACCTTGGCACTATGAGCGATTCACCTGTTAAAAAAGCAATTCTAGAGAAACTCGATTCCCTCTCAGATGCTGAGCAAAAGCAACTCCTGGAATTCGCGAAATCTCTTCACAGACTACCGGCGCCTTCCCACGCTGACGATGTGAAGGACTTCTTTGGCTCAATTGGAAGAGATGACGCTGTGTTGATGAAGAAGGCAATCGAGGAGGTTTGTGAATCCGTAGATTCCCGTGAATGGTAGCCTGCTCTTAGATACCAATATTGTCATAGATCTGCTGGCAAACGAAGGCTCGGTGGTCGATCGTTTTCCGCGGGACATGGGTTTCTATATTCCCAGCATCGTTGTTGGGGAACTCTATTTTGGGGCTTATTATTCCGGACGCATTGAGTCTAATCCTGAGCGAATTGATGCATTTCTTGAAAAAGCAACTGTGCTTGCCGCTGATCGCCTGACCGCGAGTCATTATGCATCTATTCGCAGGCTACTTCGCCAAAAGGGAAAGCCAATTCCTGAAAATGACGTGTGGATAGCTGCTCTAGCTCAGCAACACGACCTGAAAGTAGCAACTCGAGACAGTCATTTCACTTTGATCGATGGTCTCAAGGTTGAGTTCTCCTAGACGTGTGGCAAGACCAGCCTGCATACAATCTCCTGGAAAAGTTCGAGAATAAAAGAAGCTCTCCGTTGCCGCGGATGTCAGGGCTGTCTTCTTGAACTGAGGATGGCGTCATATGAAATTCGCCCCGACGCCGGGATGCTCCAGGCTCCCATTTTGGACAGGCGTTCAAATTGGGAGCATGTAGACATCCGGGAACTGTTTTCCGCCTCCAGGCAGCGAACGCGGGTTCCAGGCGTTTTTTCCACAGCCTTGACTTTTCTTTGGTTCTTTCGGAGCCAGGCCACGACCGAAGGTCGGGGGGTCAAGCCAAAGAAAGAACACTCAATCCTCTGATGACCGTACTCGCGGATCGCGTCGACCGCGGTTCGGCGCCAATACCAACTCCACCGATGGCGCCGGTATCATGGCTCGACTCCGCTCGCCATGAAACCGTTGGCCCGCTTCGAAGACCTTTTCGACAGCGTCGTTGAGTCTTCTTTCTCTTGGCAACGCGCCAAGAGAAAGAAGCAAAGAGAAGCGCTGGGCGCCGAAACATCTATTCCTAAGCTCCTATCCATCGCGCATCTGCTTGCGACCACGTGGGATGTGTCTTCCACTTCGCGAGAACGCCTTGACCGCGTTTCGGCGCCAATACCAACTCCACCAGCCTTCGGCTGGCGACGTTTTTCTCAAGGCCACATACAAAGCCGAGTTTTCCGTCTTTCAAATGCCCTTGGGAAAAATGCCGGCGCATTCGAAGCCATGCGAGCGACAGGATAAGAGCGCAAAACGCGGAACAGCCGTCCGTCCACCGGCGTACAAAGACAACGACCAGGTGTGTTCGACTGCGAAACGTCATAACGGTAGAGCGTGTTTTGCGCCACCATCAGCGCGAGCGTGGCTTCCCGGCATTTTTCACAGGGCTGCCCTTTTCTTGGTCCTTTCTTTTGGGCAAGCAAAAGAAAGGACACATCGGCAGCATCGCTGGATATGAGAACGTTAGTCCGCACTAACGTTCTTTCTCTTGGCAACGCGCCAAGAGAAAGAAGCAAAGCCTGTCAGCCTGTGGCTTCGCGAGAACGCCTTGACCGCGTTTCGGCGCCAATACCAACTCCACCACGCTCGTGTCGAAGGCTTTTTCGAAAGCCTGTTAGACGTCCTGGAGAAGGCGGCGATGTACAAACTCGTTTGTTTTCAACCTCTTTTACGTAAAGGATAACCCCCACCCCGTCCTGACTCACTTCATCGTCAGGGAATCGTTCCGGTGCGTCTCCACGGAAGGCAAAACCGTGATACCGCTGGCGAATCTCCGCCCGCTGCCGTATCTTCAATCGTTAACGAAGGCCCGCAGTGAAAGGCCCTATCATTTCGGGATCCTGAGCCGCCGGTTCGGCGTCCGACGGGATCCTCCACGTTCTTTCAATCGAATGCGAGGAGGAGTTCGCCTATGCCTTCCATAAAAAGACAACTCTCCGTCTTCGTCGCCCTCCTGCTCGCGGGCGTCGTGGCCACAGCCCTGTTCACCAGCAGCATCCACAACCGGACCAGGGAAATCAACCGTAACTGGCTGCCGAGCATCATCCACGTCAGCACGATGAACATGCTGACGTCGGATTACCGGATACGCGAACTGCAGCACATTCTCTCGACGAGCGAAGAGGACATGGCCCGGTACGAAAAAGAAATGGCCGACGTTGTCGCGCGCATAGGGAGCGAACTGAGCCAGTACGAACTTTTGATCACCACGGATTCCGAGCGGCGCCTGCATGCGGACTTCGTTTCGAAATGGAACGAGTACAATGAACAGAGCCAACAGCTGATCGCCGTGTCGCGCTCGAACCGGAACGAGGAAGCCCGGACCTTGATCCGCGCCCGGTCACAGCAGCTCTTCGACGAATTCTCCCACCATCTGTCCATGCTGGTCGAGGAAAACCGGGCCGCCGCACAATCGGAAACGCACGCCGGCGAGAGGATGTATCTGCTGGCCGTGACGAGTCTCGTGTTCGTCTGCGGCGTCATGGTGGGCTTCGTCTATCAGGCCGGCAAGCACGTGCGTTCGATGTTCGACCGGATCGTGCATACGTGCGTCCGGATCATGGCCGAACGGCCGAACTGAACGCACCGATGTAGAACGGATTCGCAGGATCCCAACCTTAACTCAGGAGTACGACCATGGTCCGCAAACATAGAAAGAATCGAAGCGCCAAAACAAAACACTCCCGGCGCGTCACGAGAAAAGCGAAAAAGAAAGTGCCTTTCATGGCCGCCGGTTATCATACGCTCACCCCGTATCTTGCGGTCCACGACGCAAAGGCCGCGGTGGAGTTCTATGCCGCCGCGTTCGGTGCAAAGGAGAAACCCGGACGTATGACCGGGCCCGACGGCAAGATCATGCACACGGAACTGAAAATCGGCGTGTCGCACTTCATGATGGCGGACGAGATGGCGGATTTTGGGAACGTCAGTCCGCGAACGTTGGGCAAGACGACGGTGCTGTTCATGATCTACGTCAAAGACGCCGATGCCGTGATGCAGCGCGCCGTCGCGGCGGTCGGAAAGATGATCAACCCGGTGGAACGGCAATTCTACGGCGACCGGGGCGGAAAACTGGAAGACCCGTTCGGCTATACGTGGTTCATCGCCACGCACGTCGAGAATGTATCGCCGAAGGAAATGGCCCGTAGAGCGGCGGAACTGTACGGTACGAAATGATCGAGTGACATATGCCTGATCTGCTCGTGTCCGGGAATCGACGCGGCGCCTCGACGCTCCGCCTGAATTTCGCATTGTACATCGCATGCTGGCTCGGCGTGTCCGTTTGCTTTGCCGCGCTCCCTTCTGCTTCGGCCCAAAGGAAGGAAGCCCTGAAAGACATGGCAACGGACTCCTCCTACTCCACGCGCGTGGTGCGGCAGCAGGGAACGTTCAAGATCATTTTGCAGACCGCCGGGAATTCGGCCGGTATCGATTCGATCGAGATGCCGGATGCCAACACCCGGATGGGATCGATCAGAAACCGTTTCCTCGCGGTCCGCACGCTCACGGACCGGTTCGTCGGCAGTAAGACGGGGACCGTCGTCCTGTTTGCGGTGGAGCGCGGGAAGTTCATCCAGGCATTCTGTGCCGATGAGGGACGATCGTCGGCTGACGACCTGGGGAACAGCAGTTCCTACTCCCTCACCTTTACGCTCGACGGCGATACGCTGCCCGACGTCGCGCTGGAAGTGGCAGAGTCCTTCTGGCAAGGCGGGCCCGGCCGGCGGCCCGAAGAGTGGAGCGACACAAACCGTCTGTCTTTCGATCCGAAGCGATACGTCTTCTACAATCGAACCGTGTCCCTGAAGGCCGGGGACCGGTTGTGGAGCGTGTTGTACAAATACTCCGACCCCGTCGCGGTCCCTTCCGGTCTTCCGTCGCAGCCGAGGATGCAACTGCGCGGGCAGGATTTCGTTTACTACAACGGCGCCTGGTACTTCAAAGAATGACCGCCCAATCGGCCGGCCGCCGTCCTATTTGGTATCGAGAATGACCGGCAAACCGCTCTTGCCGGAACCCACGATCACCACTTTGGCGTTCTGAGACGTGGCCAGTTTTTCGGTCGCCTCGATGCCCTTCCACCGCAGCAGCTGTTCGCTGATCCCGGCGGCCACGATCGTCTGAAAATCTGCGATGCCTTTGGCCTCGATCCGCTTCCGGTCCGCTTCCTGTTTTTCCTTGGTGAGGATGAACTCCATGCGCTGGCTTTCCTGGTCCGCCTTCTGTTTCTGTTCGATCGCCTCGGTCAGCTGCGTGGGCAGGGCGACGTTGCGAATCGGCGTACTCTCGACGATGATCCCACGCGTCGCCACGGCCTTGCCCAATTCCTCCTGGATCGAGGCCCCGAGTTTTTCCCGCTGACTCGAGTACAGAGCGCTGGCCTGGAAGCTGGCGGTGACCGCGCGGCAGATGGAACGGAACTGGGGGATCAGAATGATGTTCTCGTAGTCGCCTCCGGCGATCGTCTGGTAAACACGCGCCACCGAATCCGGAGTCAGCCGATAGAGCGCACTGACCTCGAGTCCGATCGTGAGCCCTTCCGTCGACAACACCTGCATCGTTTCCTTGTGCTCTTTGGTTTGAATGGAATACTTGACGATGCGCGCCATGGGATTGACGACCTGAATACCGGCCGGCAGGACCCGGTCGGACACAATTCCAAAGAAATCGATCACGCCCACGTGGCCGGCGGGCACCTGCGTAAAACACTGTAATAAGGCGAGAACGCCGAACAATGCGCCCACGAACGCCGCAATTTTCGACAAAAGGTCCTGCAGCTTTCCCTCGTGCCTCTGCTTCAGCATGACTCTCCACACAATGGCCCCGGCCGCGAACAAAAACAGCAATACGATGAACGTCATGGCTCTACTCCCGCTTCGATGTTGAAGGATGTTGATTAGAGGTGTGGTTTGCCGGCGCCGGTCGGCCCGGAACACCGGCAAACAAGATTGAAACAAGGTACAGCCGCCTGAATCGGATTGCAACGTATTTGAGGTCACGCACCCTGCATGCCGCTGGGGAACCGCGGACTAAGAAAAATCGGTTGCCTTACTCCGAAGATTGAACCTACCTTCACCCATGGGCCGCCATAAGGAAACCATGTTCGATACGAACCGATACCTGGACCGCATCGGCTACGACGGACCGCGGAGCGCATGCAAGAGCGTTTTGCGCGATTTGCAGCGCCACCACCTGCTGCACGTGCCGTTCGAGAACCTCGACATCCATTACGGCCGCACGATCGTGTTGGACCTCGCCCGGATATTCGATAAGGTGGTGAACGAGCGCCGAGGCGGCTTTTGTTATGAACTTAACGGACTGTTCCATGCGTTGCTCTGCGAACTGGGCTTCGATGCCCGGCGCGTTTCCGCCCGGGTTTTTGATCAGGGCCGGCCGGGGCCGGAGTTCGACCACATGGCCATCGTCGTTCGGGCCGACGACCTTGAATGGCTGGTAGACGTAGGTTTTGGAGAATTCGCGATGCATCCGCTGCGATTGGACACCGACGGTCCCCAGGACGATCCGCGGGGAACCTTTGCGATCAAAACGACCGGGAGGCTGCAGCGGCTGGTTGAGAAACGGGCGGAAGACCGCGGAGCAACGCCCCGGTACTCCTTCTCTCTGCATCCAAGAGAACTGGCTGAATTCGGGTCCATGTGCCGGTACCATCAGACCTCCGACCGGTCCCATTTCACTCGCGGGAAGCTCATTTCCCGGCCCACTCCGGACGGGCGGATCACGCTCACCGGCGATACGTTGAAGATCAAGAGCGGCGCTGAGACCGTGGAGACGCCGGTCCGCGATGCGGAGGAATTCGAGTCCATGCTGCAACGGTATTTCGGCATTACGATGGCAGCCGACGGTCGAAGCGTTACGCGAGGGGCCTCATGACCGCACGGCGGAAGCTTATTACCGGATTGGGCGTGGTCCTGATCTTTTCCGCCTGGTGGTTCTGGTTGAAACCGATGCCGAGGTCGCCGTCCGCTGAAGCCAGGGTTTATCGCTGGGAAGACGGCGGCTCCGTCGGGTGCGAACTCCGCACGGGCGACACGGCGCTCGTGTTCTGTATCGACGGACGGCTGAACGCGCCGTGGCCTCGACTCGTGTATACGGGCGTTACTCATCCCGATCAGCCCGGGGCCGTCGCGTTACCGTTTGGCGGAACGGAAGAACTCGAAATCGTCCGCCGCCTTCGGGCGTGGCTGTCCGGATTCCGATCAGCGGAGGAGCAGGACGCGTTGTATAACAAAGGAGAATCGGAGGTCGAGCGGCTCACGGAAGAGGAGTTGGTGCTCTACGAGATCATGGATCTGAGCAAGCGGCTGCATGCGAGGCAGATCAAAGACACAACCGGTCATAACAAGGGTGTACTCGTGCGATGAAACCGCTGTTCACGGCCGTTCGGGCGCTGTTCTTCATGAGCGGATTTGTGTTCCTCTGGGCATGGGTCGCTCTGGCCGTGCGCAAAGAATACGATCCTGTGCTGGGAATTACGCTGCCGCGATGGCTCGAACCGGCCGGCGCGGCATTGTTCGTCCTGGGCGGAGCCCTGGCGTTGACGTGCGTTGCCTCGTTCGTTGTCGTAGGCAAGGGGACACCGGCGCCCTTCGATGCGCCACGGGTGTTCGTGGCCGTCGGTCCTTATCGATACGTGCGCAATCCGATGTACATCGGCGCGTTCTTCGTCGTGCTCGGTTTTGGCCTCTTCCTGAATTCCGCGGCCATTCTGCTGTTTGGTCTGCCGTGGCTGCTCTTCGCTCACGTCTTTGTGCTCGTGTATGAAGAACCGGCTCTTCGACGCCGGTTCGGCGGCACGTACGAAACGTATTGCGCGCGCGTCCATCGATGGATACCGCGGCGGCCGCGGTGAGAGCGGTCTCCAGGCACATCATTTTACCAACGCCATCTTCCGCGTGATCGAGGAGGCCCCTACCTCGAGGCGGAAAAAATAAACGCCGCTGCTGAGGGAGTGTACCGACGAATCGAACAGGATCCTGTGCGCTCCCGCACGCCGGTTCCCGTCAACCAGCCTTGCCACTTCTTCACCCACAATATTATATACACTGAGCCGGACGTATCCCGATGTTATCAATTCGTACTCGATGGTCGTGACGGCATTGAACGGATTGGGATAGTTCTGCATGAGACGGAAGCTCGCCGGCACGTTCGGATTGCTGATACTCGTCCCCAGGTCCGAAATCCGGATCGGACAGGTCCAGATCTGGTAGAGTCCGCTCGAATTGTCCATCCACACCGGCCAGAGGCTGTCGCCGACGGAAGTCAGGCCGATGTTGTCTCCCTGATAACCCTGGCCCAGGCCGCCGATCGGCTGGGGTTTGAAGTGATGATCGCCGATCTCGTAGTCGGTCCAGGTCGTACCTCCGTCGACGGAGCGGGAGAGGAAGACGCCGCAGGAATCCGAGGTCGTGTTCCTGTCGTCGTAGTAGAGCACGTTGATCCCGCCTCCATCGTCCACGTGAATCGCGGGGAAGTACTGGTAGTTGCTGTCGTTCACCTCGTCCTGATTGACCCGGATGCCCGCGGACCAGGTCGCGCCGCCGTCGGTTGAACGATGGAAGACGATGTCGGGGTCCGAGCCGGCCGGTGCGAGGTTCTTCTCCGTCGTCACGATATAGATCCATCCGTTCCTCGGACCTCCGGATTTATCTACATCGATGCGGGGAAGGCCATTTGTTCGAATGTTGGCTTTTTTTTCAAAGATGCCGGCGATCCCGTTCATATCGAACGCGTTCTCCGTGGCCGTCCACGTGACGCCGCCGTTGGTCGAAAACGCAAAACCCACGTAATCTTCCGTAAACGGCGACGCGCTGATCACGCCGGCCCAGCAGCCGTACACCGTACCGTTGGAGCCGACGGCCACCTCGCCGCCCTGGCATCGCTGAGGGGGGCTGTTCACCTGCACGCGGGCGCTCCAATTCACGCCGCCGTTCGTCGTGTACGCACAGGCGGCTGGAGGTGTGGTGGTGTCAAACCGTACCCAGAACGCGTACGAACGGCCGTAATACGGGCTTGCAGGATTCACATCCGAGGCGAGGGTCGCCCGGTCCTGGTCGTTGGTAGCGATTGTTGCCTGCGACGACCAGGCAAGACCGTAATTGGTCGAATAATGCGAGTACAGTCCGGGCGAAAAACCGAGCCGGATGAGCAGGAACGTACCGTTCTTGTCGATCACGATACCCGGATCGCCGTGATGGAACTGGATGGGCGCTCCGCTGCATGTGTCGCTGCCGAACCAGGTCGTACCGGCGTCGGTTGTGACGTAAATTCCTTCGCTGATAAAGCCGCTGCCGAGGTTGATCGTATTGGCGCTGGCGAAGAGTACGTTCGGGTCGGCCGGATGTCGAGTGATGAAGGTCTCCGTCTGAGTGACGGCGCTCGGATAGACCCGGTACGGCGATCCGATCACGAGCGAACCGCTCTTTCCGGTTTGCCCCTCCAGGCTCTCGTTCAGGCCCATTACCAGAGCGATCAGGAGGATCGCCAAGACGCTGAAGAATGTAATGCAGGTTCCATGGTTCATGAGGGTTCTCCGGTTATCGTGCGTTATGCGTTGGCCCGGTTCGTCCGCGTCTCAGAAGCGGTATCCAAGATTCACGCCGGCGAAGAACACTCGCGGCTCGCCGGCCTCGTAGAATTCCCGCTGGGCTGAATTGATATTGACAAAGGCCACATACGTTCGATCGAAAACGTTATTGATCCCGGCGGTCGCCAGTATATTGAACCGGTCGAACGTCATATCGAGGCCGACGGTCGAGTTTACCAATTGATATCCTTTGGACTTCTCGGTGTTGCCGTCGTCCACGTACAGGCCCGACACCGCGAGATACGAAACTTTGGCAAATCCTGTCACGTGCCGTACGATCTCGTGCTCATAGGAAACCGCAAGGGACAGATTATGCTTCGGGACACTCGGGACAGCGTTGCCCGCAAAAGACTGGTCGGTCGCGACTACGTTTCCGGTCGTATCCACATCGATCGTGCGTGCCACATACGAATCGTACGTGAAATCTGACAACGTGTAGGCGGTTTTCAGTCGAAGCCCTTTGAGTACCAGTACGTTGCTCCCGATCTCCACGCCGGTCCGGTTGGTTCTGGCAGAGTTGCGGTAGAACACATCCCCGAAAACCTCAAAGGGCACAATCTCGTCCTCGACCTTGGTGTTGAAGAACGTGACTTCGAAAAACAGATCTCTGATGTAAGCGCGTTCCGGTTCCACAATATTACCCTTGATACCTAGTTCGAAGTTCCTGGACTTCTGGGGCTTCAAATCAGGGTTCAACAGGACGTTGGGCTCAGAACTGGTCGGGTAGTTGTCCAGCTCGTTGCCGGCCGGAGTGTCAAATCCGAGTCCGTAGGACGTATATGCGGCAATCGTCGGCGTCAGCTTGTAATTCAAGGCCGCTTTGGGCGTGAACGCGTCGAATCGCCGTTTGGCATTTTGCACTTCGAGTATTTGGTTCTGCGATTCGAACGCCACCCGATCGTACCGACCGGTCAGGAGCAGGTCCGACCGGTCTTTGATTACGTTGAAAGAATTCTGAAAATAGAACCCCACGTTGCTGATCGTCTCATCCGTGAGTCCTTCCAGGATGTCGCCCTTCTCGCCGTTGATGTTCTCGAACTCACTGATGGGACCGGACTGAAAGTACGCGTCCGTGCCGACGGAGAATTCGTTATGTCGGCCGAAAAGCGGCAGGTGATGGACGTATCGCGCGCTGCCGCCGATGCCCTGCCGGTCGAAGATGCGGTACGTGCGGGCGGTTCGGTGAAAGTACTTGCTGGTCAGGTAGCCCGTGAGCTCGAACTCATTTGGGGTCTCGCCTTCCCCGGAGAAGGCCTCGAACTTGAGTCCGAGACGGCCCTTCTTCGTCAGACGGAAGGCGTCCCTCGCCACGTCCCGCGGGTTGGCTTGAAAAGGATCCGCATCGTACTGTTCCCCGGTCAGCGATCCGGGCAGCCGTATTTCTCCGTTGACGTAGTTCGTGAAGACGCTGAAACGCGTGAGGTCGGACGGTTTCGTCTCGATCACGCTATTGACAATGTGCCATTCGTCGTCGCTGTGGGGGCGATAGCCGTCGGCGACGTGCCGGTTGTACGTCAGGAGGAAACGGTATTGATCCGTCTTCACGCCCGTTTTCAATCCGTAGCTCCGGTATCCGTTCGAACCGGTCTCGCCGAAAGCCGTCGCAAACGTGCCGGGAAAATAAATGTCATTGATGAAATTGATCACGCCGCCCGGCGCATTGGTGTAGAGCGAAGACGCATTGCCTTTGACGATTTCGATCTTGCCTACCGATTGAAAATCGATCGCCTCGATCCGGGTCTGTCCGTCCGGCTCGGATTCCGGAATGCCGTCGAGCAGAATCCGCACGCCGCGAATGCCCGTGTTGGACCGGCTTCCGAATCCTCGAATGGAGATGCGCACGTCGTGATTGCCGTACCGCGACTGCATGAACAGCCCCGGCACGGCCTCCATCACGTCGTTCACGGCCGCCTTTTTTTCGAACCGGTACTCGGCATTATCGATAAGCAAAGTGGGATACGGGATGTCGATGATCTTCCTTTCCGTTCGAGTCCCGGTAACGATCACTTCCTCGATCTCGTAGTTCCTCAACGTCTCGGACGTGTCTTTCGTTTGGGTAAAACCGGGAGGTCGAACGGCCAGGAGACCGGCCAACGTCAGTGCAACGAGCAAAGATCGCATGATGGATGTCCTTCGTCGTAATTTGTACCGTTACAGCTCGAAACAAGCGAGGTGACCGCGGCGTCGGCGCCGGCCCCGCAGGCCGATGATCGAACCGGCGGCACGACACACGGGATGTGCGGAGCGGTGAATCGCTCACCGGACACACTCGATCCGCCGGTCGCAGGGACGGGCCCGCCAAAATACGGGCTCACTCGCGATGCATGCGATTGTCAGGAAGTCGGATTAGGCGGGTGAAAAACAAAGGGAACGAATCCTTCTTCGATGCAAAGGGCCTCCTCCGCATCGATCATTTCTTTCAGGGCAGGGATCACTTCGAAATCGTCCGGGCTCCAGAGGCTCAGGATCGCCGTTACCGGTGCGGTGGAGCGCTTTCCCTTGACCGTGTTGTCGCGGCGCACTTCGTCCTTGACTATGGGCTCGTCGGAATCTCCCCGGCTGTAGTAGATATCCTCATCCATGTCCGGGATGTCCAGAACGATCGTCACACGGTAAGGGTAGTAGACGAGGGAGATGAACAGGTACGGATGGGCGGTAAAGAAGATATGAGCGGCTACCCAGAACGCAACCGCTGTCCTCAGCATCGAATGTAGTCCGGTCGCTCGCATGGTTGGAAAACCGAAGGAAGACGGCATAACTTACGCAAAAGGAAATCGTTGTCAAAGGATTTTCTCGGCCAATGTCGTGGCAATAATCCCTCTTGATAAAGGGCGACCATCTCAAATAGAGTGTCCTTTTGGGCTAAAGCCCTCTCCTTTCTTCATTCGTCCGGACAACCCACGACCTAAAGGTCGGGGTAATAATCCCTCTTGATAAATGGCGCGACTATCTCAGACACAGAGTATCCCTTTGGGCTGAAGCCCTGTGCTTTCTTCATTCGTCCGGTTATGACCCAAAGCAGACTTTCTGTCGCAGAAAGCAGGGTATGCGCAAGCCTTGATTGAAGAAGCGGAACCGTTTATATTCTGCCAGTTTTCAGCGACATTCACCATTGAAATCAAGCTGATGTCGAGAACTTCCGCACTCCTCCTTGCCGGTCTTGTCCTTCTGGCACCCGAGCGCCTTTTTGGACAGGGGACGTGGTTCCAGCTCACTCAACCGACCGCTAGAAATCTGGTCCGGCTTTGCTTCCTCGACAGTTCGGCAGGATGGATCACTGGGGAAAAAGGTACGATCCTCAAGACGACCAACGGCGGTCAGAACTGGACGCAACTTGCTTCACCTACGGGTGCAGACATTGTCGATATTGAAATGAGCAGTCACCTTCGCGGATGGATGCTGGCCAACGAATTCTCACCGGACAGCGCATCGTTCGGATCGACGATCTATCGCACCTCCGACGGCGGGAGCGGATGGACATCGCTCAGCCACTTTGAGGAACTCCTGCTCTGCATCGAATTCCCCGACTCGCTCATCGGCTTTGCGGGCGGTATCACAGGCAAGATCTTGAGGACAACAGACGGAGGGAACACGTGGCTCGATGCGGAGATCGATTCATTCCTTCCATGGCCCGTGCGGCATATGGACTTCTTCTCGCCCAGCTACGGATACGCGGTGGGCGGCTACCGCGACATTGCCGGAACAGTGTGGCGAACGACCGACGGAGGCCTTAACTGGAAACCGAAAGGAGTGGCCAGCGAACCTGTGTATGCCATTCACTACTTCGACTCCCTGAATGTGCTCTGCGCGGGCGGTGACCCGGATTTTGGCGCCGGTATGGCACGCACTTCGGACGGCGGTGAGACGTGGACATACACGTTCCTCGGTATCTGGGGAGAGGTGCGATCGATGGACTTCCGATCCCCCCTGGAAGGTTGGGCCCCGCTGGGCTTTGCGGGTACTTACATGCACACGACCGATAGCGGCATCACGTGGAATTGGACCATTCCGCCGAGCAATACCGCTGTGGTCGACGTGGAATTTACCGACTCTATCGTCGGCTACATGATCGGGGAGCGCGGCACGGTTCTGAAGTACGTTCATTCCATCGTTTCCGTCGCGGATGGGCCGGATGCCCTTCCGGTCAACACGCACCTCCGGCAGAATTATCCCAATCCGTTCAATCCGTCTACCGTTATCCGTTATCAGTTGTCGGCGGACAGCCGTGTTACCTTGCGCATCTATGACGAACTCGGTCGGGAGGTCCGTGGTCTGGTGGAAGGCGTGAAGTCCGCCGGATACCACGCGGTAACGTGGGACGGTAAAAACGATGGCGGCCGGGCCTTGCCCTCCGGTGTGTACTTTTACCGTCTCGAGGCGCGGCCTTTGCCTGGTAACGGCGGGGTATATTCGCAAACACGAAAAATGGTGCTTCTTCGATGAACTTCCCGGGTTTCCCACACCGGGAAGTTTCACCCGAAAAGTCTCCTTCCAACCATCTCCCCATGCAACCTTCCGGACGGTTGAACGTTAATGGTTCAAGATTGATCGGACCTTTACGATGACCGCCTACGGCGAAAAGACGAAACGGAACGGATTCTTCGAGACCCTGGGCCGCGATATCCGGGACGGAGGCCACTACCGGACGATCCGGAAGGATTACCGGGAACTGCGAGAGTTCTATATCGGGGAAGAGGGTATCCGCAAATTGCAGCGCAAGAACCCGCCGATGCGGTTTCTGACTACCGGATGGTGGCTGCTGAAGGGCCTCATCTACCACCTGACGCCCACGAGACGCCTGATCATCGTGGCCGCGCTCCTGCTGTCCACCGTCAGCCTTCGTGTGGGCAACACGACGATCAACGACAACGCGTCCCTGGGGTTCCTGCTGGTGCTTTTTGTTCTGATCCTCGAACTGAAGGACAAGCTGCTCGCCCATCACGAACTCGCTTCGGGCAGGGCCATCCAGCAGGCGTTGATGCCGGAATCGTGCCCCGCCATTACGGGCTGGTCGGTGTGGATGAATTCGCGTCCCGCGCGTGAGGTTGGTGGGGACCTCGTGGATTGCCTGGAGGTGGAGAAAGACCGGGTGGCGATCCTGCTGGCGGACGTTGCCGGCAAAGGACTGCGGGCGGCCCTGCTCGCCACGCGTCTCCAGGCCACGGTGCGCGCTCTGGCGGCCGATCATGTATCGCTGGCCGATCTCTGTTCCCGCGTCAATGCGATCTTTCACCGTGACAGTATCAAGAGCATCTTCGCTTCGCTCCTTTACCTGGAGGTGCGTCCGGATTCGGGCACGATCCGTTATGTGAACGCCGGCCACCTGCCTCCGCTGATCGTGACGGGTCAGGGAGTGCGGGAATTGGACAAGGGCCAGCGCGCGCTCGGACTGTCCGGCGGCTCGACGTACGTCGAACACACGCTCGACCTGCGGTCCGGTGAGATCTTTCTCGCGTTTACGGACGGACTGACGGAGGCGCTGAACAGCAGGGGCGAGTTGTACGGCACGGAACGGCTGACGGAGCGCCTGTATTTCCTTCGGCACCTGCCTGCACGCGAGATCGGCGACTCCGTTCGCCGGGACGTGGAAGCGTTCGTCGGAGAAATGCCCGTCCGCGACGATCTATCGATGGTGGTGTTGAAGAAAGAAGGTTGAGGGGTGTGGATGAGACGTTCCAGGTTTGGGAAACCCGGAAAGTTTCATCAGACCAGGAATGTTACGTCACCCTGCGTCCGATCGAACCGCTGCTTCGCCGTCCGAACCGGCCGGCTCCTTTACCGGAGGTTCGGGAGGCGTCGCCAGACGCGCCTTGATGGCCCGTTTGTCCGCAAAGTACTCGAACAGTAGTTCCTGCGCCCTTATCCGCCGCTCCGAATCGGACGGCCGGTACGGATTGTCGAGTTTGCGGTTGAGGATGCGCGTTTTGACGTTGTCCTGCCAGTGGATGTCGAGAAAATCCTCGATCTCCTTCTGGACGTTCTTGTCATAGACCGGACACGCCACTTCGACGCGGTAATCGAGGTTGCGCACCATCAGGTCGGCTGAAGAAAGAAAGATGCGCTTCTTGGCACCCGCCTGAAACACGTAAAACCGCGTATGTTCGAGGTAGCGGTCCACGAGCCCCGTGGCCTGGATCCGTTCCGACATGCCCTCGTGTTCGGTGAGGAGGGAAAACATGGCCCGCACCATCAGGCGCACCTCGACTCCGGCCGTGCTGGCCTTGTACAGCCGCCCGATGATCTGCTGGTCCACGAGATTGTTGAGTTTGAGGATGATCGCGGCCTTCTCCCCGCTGCGGGCCGCTTCGATGGCCTGATCGATGTACTTGATCAGCTTCTTGCGCAGGTTGAAGGGCGCCACGAGCAGGTGGCGGAAGGACTCGCGTTTGTAGGTGCTTTCCATGAATTCGATCACCTTCTCGACTTCCTTGGTGATCCGCGGGTCCGACGTGAGCAGGCACGCGTCGCTGTAGAGCCGCGCCGTCGTCTCGTTGAAATTGCCCGTGCCGATGCAGGCGAACCGCTGTGTTTTGCGCTTTTCCTTTCGTGTGATCAGCACGAGCTTGGCGTGCACCTTGAGGCCCGGAACCCCGTCGATCACGCGGACGCCTTCTTCCTGCAGCAGCTGGGCCCATGCCACGTTGACTTCCTCGTCGAACCGGGCCTGCAGTTCGAGGATGACCGTTACCGATTTACCGTTGCGCGCGGCGTTGATCAGGGCGTTGATGACGTTTGAGCGCCGCGCCACGCGGTACAGCGTGATCTTGATGGCGGTGACCTTCGGATCGATCGACGCCTCCATCAACCAGTTGATCAGGTGGTCGAAGCGGTGATACGGGTACTGCAGCAACACGTCCTTCTCCTGGACGGCCTTGAACATCCCGCCCTTGTGCGCGAGACCGGGATGGGCCAGCGGCGCGGCGGCTTCGTACTGCAGATGCGGAGGACCGACCGGCGGGAATTCCATGAAGTCCTTGAGGTTGTGATACCGTCCGCCGGGTATGAGGTCGCTCTCCTTCTTGTCCAACTGCAGGTGCCGGATGAGGAATTTGAACAGCGGGCCGGGGATTTCGCTGTCATAAACGAACCGGACCGGGTTGGCCAGCTTGCGCTGTTTTACGCTTTTGTGCACTTTGCGAATCAGGCTCTCGGACACGTCCTGGTCGATGTCGAGTTCCGCGTCCCGCGTGATCTTGATCGTGTACGCCTTCGCCTTGCTGCAGCCCAGGACGGCAAAGACCTCCTTCAGGCCGAACCGGATCGCGTCGTCCAGCAGGATCACATACCGGGCTTCTCCGGCGGCCGGGAGTGTGACGAATCGCGGCAGCGCATCGGTGGGCAACTCGATCAGTGCGTAACGTTCCGCTTCGTCGGCGAAAGACAGGGCCACGACGAGATAGACGGAACGGTCCCTCAATTCCGGCATGGACGTCTCTTCGTCCAACATGAGCGGCATCAGCGTGGGCCGAACCATCTCGCGGAAATACGCGGCCACGAATTCCGCCTGTTCCCGCGTCAGCTGGGTCTCGTCGACGATGAACACGTTTTCCCGGGCGAGGTCTTTGAGGATGCGTTTGTACGTTTTGTCGAAGTCGGCCTGCTGCTGGATGACGATCTCGCGGATCTGCTCGAGCACTTTGCGCGGGTCGTCGCCCACGATCGCCCGGCTTTTCTTCCGCACCTTCGACAGGCGTTTGAGGACCGCCACGCGTACGCGGAAGAACTCGTCGAGGTTGGAGGAACAGATGCCGAGGAACTTCAACCTTTCGAGGACGGGCACGGACGGGTCGGCCGCTTCCTGCAGCACGCGGGCGTTGAACGACAGCCAGCTGAGCTCTTTATTTCTCCATTTGATCTTCTTCATTGGTCACCGCGACCCTGACCGGTCCGCATCAAGTGGGAGGATAAGGCATGGAATCGAAATACCGGATACGTCCGGTTTAGTGCTCAATCAGGTGCCTGACAATGTACTACAACGGGCCTTCGGATACAATGACCCGAAACACATTCATTCGGAATTCTGGCCGGAATTAGCAATACAGGAGTTGATATTCTTAAATGCTTTTTTGTAGGCAGACCAAGGTGGGTATCTGGCGGTTGTCAGCAAAGGCGGTGTACGTTCAGTGGGTCTCACCGACGTTCACGGTGACCATACGTCAGTGTCAGGCGATTTTCCTTGATACTCGATGGCCTTTTCCTGTAGACTTCTGATGTAATGCCATGGATAGCGTGAAGGCGCATTGCCGCCTGTGGCTGAAGGTCCGCGCCTGTCAGGTCCACAACACGTTTGCTTGTCTCGGACGCAACAAAACCGGGACGCCGTTAGAAGCCACACTACCAACAGAGGAGGAAAACATGACTCGCACGACCAACGCCAGGATTGCCGGCTTTACGTTACTCTTCTATATAGCCGCCGGCATAACCTCCATGGTTATGCGGCAAGAAGCGACCGGGGGCGAAGGGACGCCCGCGAGGCTTACGAACGCCGCCGCGCACGCACCCGAATTGGGCGCGGTGATTGTCCTGGATCTGCTCTGCTGTTTTTCCGCTTTGGTACTGGCCGTGACGCTGTACGCGATTACGCGCGATGTAAACCGCGATCTCGCTCTGCTGGGCTTCGCAGGCCGTGTGGCCGAAGGAGTGATCGGTGCGGCCAACCTGCCTAAGACGCTGGGGTTGTTGTGGCTTGCAACCGCCGGTGTCGGGTCGGCTGTCCCGGACGCCGCGACGGCGAACACGCTCGGCTCCTACCTCCTCATCCCTGTCGGCAGTTCCACCATCAGTGCGACCTTCTTTGCTGTGGGCAGCACGCTTTTCTCGTATCTGATGCTGCGCGGACGTTTGATTCCCGCGGCGCTGGCGTGGCTGGGTGTGGCCGCGTCCGTTCTACTCGTGGCGGTCCTTCCTGTTCAACTGGGCGGCTTCCTCAAGGGCTCCGTCACCCTGTACATCTGGCTGCCGATGCTCCTCTTCGAAGTGGCGCTTGCGCTCTGGCTGATCTTCAAAGGTGTGGCAGAGAAAAGCGAATGAGGCCGGACGTTGCCAGGGCGTACCATCTGCAGACGTCGCTGTGCCACCGGGCTTCTGTCGGTCATCCGTCCTTCTTGGTACAAGCGGATCGACTCTCTCATAGAACGCGCGTTACTTCTACCTGAGCCAGCGCAATCCGATCGTGCTACTTTCTACTTGCCACAAGAGCGGATGAAGCGTAGATTCGTATGTCTCCAGCATAGTGCTCGATTGCCACGAGCTTGTGGGATGAGGAGGAGAATCGATACCGTCACGCCTTGCTTCCTTGGGCTAAAGCCCATTTGTTGTGCTTGTTGGCCTTCACGCAGCCCACGACCTAAAGGTCGTGGCAATCTTCCTGCTCGGTGTCCCACGGTTTGCCGCGAACTTCAACTCGTGGATAATATAGGGAGCAAGTCCGGTTTCCGTGATCGTAAAAAGTGGCGCCTTGCACGAATGCAGACCATTCATGAACTGGCGCCCTTTTTCAGGCCTGACATCGTCTGACATTACTTCAACCAATGGAGGTCCTATGAGGAACTGCATTTGCTTGCTCCGGGGCATACTGCTCCTCGCCCTGCCGATGGCAGCTTACGCTCAGCCGGGGTCTTATCAGAATTTAGGCGGCGGCTGGAGCCAGATCGGCGGCATGGCTTCGGTGGGGAACTATCTGTACATCATCAGCGGAGGTACATTGTACGAGACGAGCGCTTCAGGAAAATACAAGGACCTCGGCGGCGGTTGGAGCGATATGGGCGGGATGGCGTCGCTCGGCCCCTACCTCTACGCGATCAGCGGGGGAACGTTATACGAGACGGGAACCGACGGAAAATACAAGGACCTGGGCAGCGGGTGGAGCCAGATCGGAGGCATGGCCGCGCTGGGAAACCATCTGTACATCATCAGCGGCGGCACATTGTACGAAACGACCACGGCCGGCACGTACAAGGACCTGGGCGGCGGATGGTCGGATGTCGGAGGAATGGCGGCAGTTGGCGATAAACTCTACATCGTAAGCGGGGGGACGCTGTACGAAACAACCACGACCGGCAAGTACACCAATCTCGGCGGCGGATGGTCCGACATTGGGGGCATGGCGGCCCTGGGCGGCAAGCTCTACATCATCAGCGGGGGTACGCTCTACGAGACCACCACGACAGGCAAGTACAACGGACTCGGCGGCGGATGGTCCGACATCGGAGGGATGACCGCTCTCGGTGAACATCTGTACATCATCAGCGGTGGGACGTTGTACCTCACGCGGGTGAAGTAGCCGATCGGCGGGGAATCTTGCCGAGCACCCTCGATACGTCTTCGAGCGTGTAAGGCTTGGGCAGAACGTCCGAAAAGCCGTACGAGCCAAAGTTCGCCATGATCGGATCGTTCGAGTAACCGCTCGAAACGATCACATACGCGCGGGGGTCGATGGCGAGGATTTCGCCGACGGTTGCCTTGCCCCCCTTGCCGCCGGGAATGGTCAGATCGAGTATCACGGCGTCGAACGGCCTGCCCGACCGGCTGTGGTCGCCGTACGTCTGCAGGGCTTCCGTGCCGTCACGCGCGGTGACCGCTTCGTATCCCATTTCGGCCAGCATGTCCTTGATGACTTTGAGAATCGCGGTTTCATCGTCCATGATCAGAACGCGGCCTTTGCCGCGCGCCGCCTCACCCGACGGCCCCTTTTTTTCTTCCGGTTCGTCGGTCGCCGGCAGGCAGAACGTGAACACGCTGCCGACGCCCACCTCGGACTCCACGTAGATGATGCCCTGATGATTTCGTACGATCGAATAGGCGGTCGCCAGACCCAGACCGCTGCCGTGTTCCTTGGTGGTGAAGTAGGGGTCGAAGATCCTCGATAGGTTCTCCGCAGCAATCCCCGTCCCCTCGTCCCGGATGGCCACCCGCACGTATGGGCCTTTCTTGACCTTCATGCCGTGCTCGTACGTGTCGGCGGCAAAAGAGACGTTGTCCGCGTGAACGTGGACGGTCCCGCCGCCGGGCATTGCCTGCACGGCATTCAGCATCAGGTTGTGGATAACCTGACCGATCTGGCCGCGGTCGATGGAAGCCGTCCTCAGATCCGGCGGTAGTTTCAGTTCGCACCTGACGTTGGAACCTGCCAGCGCAAAGCGGGTCGTCTCCTGGAGGAGCGAGGCGAGGGAGGCGGGCGCCCGGACCGGTTCACCGCCTTTCGAAAACGTCAACAGCTGCTGCGTGAGGCCCCGGGCCTGCATCGACGCGCGTTCCGCACTCTCGAGGCTTTCCAGCACGGACTCCATCCGGCCGTCACGTGTGTGCTTTTTCGCCAGACTGAGGTTTCCGAGGATCGCGGTCAGTACGTTGTTGAAATCGTGGGCGATACCTCCGGCAAGTATTCCAAGCGATTCGATCTTGCGGACCTTCAACAGCGCCTCCTCCGTTCGCTTCCGTTCCGTGATATCGACGATCACGCCTTCCAGGCAGCCGTCCTCCGGAAAGTACCGCGCAGAAAAAGAAACCCAGATGATCTCCCCGTCCCGCCGGCGCATGCGCGTCTCGAGATTCTCCACGCGACCGTGCTCGCGGAGGATGTGCTTCATGGTTTCCCGGTCCTCCGGATTGACGTACAGGTCCGGCGTCCGGACTTTTCCTTCCGGATAACCGAGGATCTCCCTCGCTTTTTCGTTGGCCTCGATCACCGTGCCGCTGTCCAGAGAAGTCTTGAACATTCCGACCAGCGAGTTGACGAACAGGTTTCGGTATTTGGCCTCGCTTTGAAACAGGGCATCTTCCGCACGTTTGCGGTCGGTGATGTCCACCGCCGCCCCGAGGATGGCGGGTCCGCCTTCGTAATCGACCAGCCGGACGATCATGTCGCACCACCGGACCTCTCCGCTGCGGGTCACGATTTTCATTTCGTACCGATTCGGCACCGTGAGGCCTTCCATACGGGCTCTTCCCCGGGCCTTCACCGTTTCACGGTGGTCGGGATGGGCAAACTCCCAGAACTTCATTTGGGACAATTCATCCGGTGTATAACCGGTGTAGGTGGATGCGTAGGGGTTCGTGTAAAGGATCTGCTCGCCGCGTACGACGAAGATCGAGGCCGTCAGCAGTTCCGCCAGGGAGCGGAACTTCGCCTCACTCATGCGCACGGCTCGTTCGGCTTGTTCGCGTTCCACCATCTGGGTCTGAAGTCTTCGGTTCAGATCCAACAATTCACGGGCACGGCGGTTCACGCTGCGAAGCCGCAGGCGGACGACGGTGGCGAGCATGCCCACCGATACCAGGGCCGTTAGAACGTAGAACCACGCCGTCTTCCAGAACGGTGCGACGATTTCGAACGTAAACACCGCATCTCCGGAGGTCCACAGGCCCCCGGCGTTGCGGGCCTTGACGCGGAACGTGTACCGGCCCGGGGGAAGGTTGGCGTACACCGCGTATCGCTCGTGCGTGGCACGCGACCATTCTTCGTCGAATCCTTCGAGGCGGTAACGGTACCGGACTCCGCGCGGGGCGGTCAGATGGATTCCCGCGTAGTCGAGCGTAACGTGATTGAGTTCGTACGGGAGGCGAAGTTCCTCGGGGAGCAGCGTGGCCGGATCCAGCCGAGAGCTGTACGGCGTCAGGTCACGCTCCTGCATGAACAGCCGGAGGCCGGCGATGCGGAGCGACGGCGCGCCGAGCGTGTCCGCGGACACCGGTACATATCGGAATGCGCCCTTGATCGTACCGAACCAGAGGGCGCCGTTTCGGCCGCAGAACGCGGCGTTCTGATTGCACTCCACGCCGGTGAATCCTTCGTCTGCGCCGTATTGCCGGAATCGGGTCTCGCCGGTCTGTTCCCAGCGCGGCACGTCGAACCGGTCCACGCCTCGGCTGTGCCCGATCCATAGAGCGCCCAGCGTATCGAACACGAGGAAATAGACCACGTTTGATCCGAGCCCGTCGCGTTCGTCGAGTCCCGTAAGGCCTCTCCCATCGTAGTGATAGATGCCCTTTTCCGTGCCGAACCACAGGTGTCCGCTTTTCTCCTCGGCCACGGCCAGTGAGATCCCGTCGCTCAAGAGGCCATCCGGGAATGCGTTTACAAACCGCTGTCCGTCGAAGCGGGCCACGCCCTGATGGGTCACGCACCAGAGGACGCCGCTGCGGTCCTCGTGCAGAGCGTAAACCCGGTTGTCGGTAAGACCGTCGCGCGTCGTGAAGTGCGTTGGCCGCTGCCCGTCGTAGCGGAAAACGCCCGAATCCGCGGTCGCAAACCACATCGCCCCGCTCCGGTCCTGGATGATCGAATACACCGTGCCTTGTTCGATTGCGGGAGGCCCGCGCAGCGGACCCGTCAAACGATCGCCCGCGATTTGGAACACACCGGCGCCGTCCGTTCCAATCCACAGGGTCCGACGCGAATCCTCATACAATGCGAACACCGTCGCGGGCTTACCTTGCGGCATGATCCGGGTGAAGCCGGAGCGGTCGTAGCGGATCAACCCTCCGGACGTTCCGAACCACATGCGGCCGCGCGCGTCCTCGAGAATGGCCCATATATCGTTGTGGGTCAATCCCGTGCCGGGCGAATAGGTAAGGAAACCGAAGTCGCGATATCGGCATACACCGCCAATGTCCGTGCCGATCCAGAGATTACCTTCACGGTCCGGCAGCAGCGACCACACGCTGTTGGCACTCAGGCCGTCGGCCATCGTAAACGTCCGGAACTTCCCGGACCGGTATTGCACCAGACCCTGACGCGTGCCCAACCAGAGCGCTCCGTCCCGGCCCTCCGCGATCGTCCAGACCGTGTTGTCTGGCAGCCCGTCGCGCGTTGTCAGACGATGGAACCGGCCGTCGTGCCACCGCGCTGCCCCGCCCCGGTCCGTGCCGATCCACATCGCCCCCCTCCGGTCCTGACGGATGACGTAGACCATGCCGTCGCCCAGTTCGCGCTCGCCGGCCGCGCGCTCGAACGTTTCGCCTTTCTGCCGAAAAAGCCCCTTCCCCTGCGTGCCCACCCACAACGTGCCGTCCCGGTCCTCGAAAAGCGCCATGACCGATGTTTCCCCGATGATGTCCGCTCCGATGCCGGAGGTGAACGTCGATCCGTCGTAGCTCGCCAGACCCTTGCCGGTGCCGAACCACAGCGTTCCGTCCCGCGTCTGGACAATGGCATTGACGACTTCATGGCCCAGTTCCTGTTTCGAGAAATTCCGGAAGGCAAACCCGTCGTAGCGGCTGACTCCGCGCTCGGTGCCGATCCACAGATATCCCGACCGGTCCTCCACGATGCTGTAAACGGCGTTGTTGGACAGGCCTTCGTTGACGGTGAACGTGCGGAATTGAATGCCGTCGAAACGGCAGACGCCCCCACCGAACGTACCGAACCACAGATATCCGAATCGGTCCTGGCAGATCGTGTACACCTGAGACTGCGGCAGTCCCGCTTCGACCGAATAGACTTTGAATAACTGCCCGGCAGCGCGGTCGGGCAGGATCAGGAAGAAAAGGCATCCGGCGAGCAACGCCACACTCGGACGGAGAAGGCTCACGGTTCGATCTCCGGATACAAACGCCGTGCGCACTCGGGACAGATGCCGTGAGTAAAGTCCGCTTCGGAGTGCGCTTCCACGTAGGCTTCGAGCTGGTTCCAGTAACCCTTGTCGTCGCGGATCTTCTTGCAGGAGGAACAAATCGGCAGCAGGCCGCGGAGGGTTTTGATGCTACCCAGCGCCCGGCGAAGTTCGTCGATCAACCGTTCACGTTCCGCTTCGCTGCGTTTGCGCTCCGTGATGTCACGGGCGAACGTGATGATGTAGTGCCGGTCGTCGAAACGGAAATCGGAGATGGACGCTTCGAGATCCAGGAGGGAGCCGTCCCTGCGTTTTATACGGAATTCGTACTGGGTTGGGGCCGGTTCACCGCGGGCGCGTTTGCGTCCGTAGTCGATCAGCCGGTCCACGTCCTCGGGCGCCGCCAGTTCCCGGATGGGCTTTCCCATGACCTCTTCGGGGCGGTCGTATCCGAACAATCGCGCATAGGCCGTGTTGATGTAAACGGCCACCTCCTTGTCCTCTACGAGAATTCCGTCCCGCGAAGTCTCGATGATCTCTCGGAGGTACCGCTCGCTGAATGCGAGGTCATGGAGGAGCCGGTCGCGCTGCTCGGTGGATTCCCGCAATTCGATCAGGTTTCGGCGCAGTTCCATCTGGTCCTGGACCTGCCGGCCCAGCGCTTGCAGCGCCTCGTACTGCCGGGGAGTCAACCTGCGCGGCTGCCGGTCCAGTACGCAGAGCGCCCCGAGGGCCAGACCGTCCGTCGAGAACAAGGGCGTACCGGCATAGAAGCGCAGATGGACGCTCTCGTCGGTGACGAACGGGTTGTCGCGGAAGCGATCGTCGCGCGAGGCGTCTTCGACGATCAGCAGGCCTTGCTGCGCGATGGTGTGCGCACAGAAGGAGACTTCCCTCGGTATCTCCTTGAGGTCGATGCCCGCGATCGACTTGATCCACTGGTGAGTGTCGATCAGGCTGATCATGGCTACCGGCGCTTCGCAGATGTACGACGCCAGAAACGTCAGATCGTCAAAACGTTTTTCGGGCTCTGTGTCGAGGATGCGATATTCCCGGAGGCGCCCTACGCGCCGGCCGTCATCGGCAGGTAATGGGTATCCCATAGAGGACTCTCACCGTTCGTGATATCACGCCCGGCCACACCCTGAGAATTTGCGCGATTCCGGGATGGAAAGCAAATGCGTTCGCGCCGCTCTCCGAATTCGACCATTGCGTTGGCCAGAATACCCCTCAACCCCTTCCCTTCTCCACGAGGGAGAGCATGTCCCCTCAACCCTCACTCCCTTCTCCCAGAGGGAGAAGGGAAGGGGTTGAGGGTGGATATACGCCCTCACGGAGAAGGGAAGGGGTTGAGGACCGGCGGGCGGTGACTACTGATGTTTCGGTGCGGACCGCTATTCCTTCAACGCAGGCCGGCGCCGGTGGAAGTCCGTGGCGTCCTGATATCGTTTCGCGAACGTCAGCAATTCCCCCTCGCCGAACAGCTTGCCGACGAACGAGATGCTGACCGGATGGCCGTCTGCTGTAAAGCCGTTCGGCACGACGACGCACGGGTGGCCCGTGAGATTGGTGAGGAGCAGGTTGTCCGAAAACGAAGGCGCCACGTACGCGTCGATGCCTTTCAGACGCCGGTGCATGTCATCGATCAGGAGCGTGCGGATACGGTTGGCCTGGATGTACTCGACGGCGGGGATGAGACGGGAGCACCGGAACACGTTCGGCCAGGCGTTCTTGATCTGACGAACCATCAGGTCGTCGCGGTTGCTGCGTGTCAATTCGTCGAACGCCGCGCCGGCTTCCGCACTCAGGATAATCGACAGATCGTTGAACGGCAGGGAAGGCATGTCGAGCGGAATGAGCTCGATGCCGAGAGACGTTAGCACGGCCAGAGCGGAATCGTTGAACGGCCGGCCGGTCGTATCGCGGTCGAATTCGCTTTTCAGGTAGCCCACCCGCAGCCTGGTTACGTCCAGATTCGCGTCGTAGTTGAACGGCGCATCGTAGACGGTCGGGTCGAGGCCGTCGGGTCCGTAGATCGCGTCGAACACGATGGCGCAGTCCTCGGCCGTGCGGGCGATGGGTCCGATCTTGTCCATGGACCACGACAGAGCCATCGCGCCGCGGCGGCTCACCCGCCCGTATGTCGGGCGGAGGCCGGTGACCCCGCACCGCGTGGACGGCGAGACGATCGAGCCCCACGTCTCGGTGCCGATGGCGAACGCCACCAGCCCGGCGGCCGTTGCCGACGCCGAACCAGCGGACGACCCGCTCGAACCCTGTTCGTAATCCCACGGATTGCGCGTCTTCCCTCCAAACCAAACATCGCCCCACGCGAGTTCCCCGACGGTCAACTTGGCGACGAGCACGGCGCCTGCTTCCTCGAGTTTCTGTACGACGGCCGCGTTTTCGTCGATCACCTGGTCCTTGAACGGCACCGAGCCCCAGGTGGTCGTGTACCGCTTCGTTGAGAGGAGGTCTTTCACGCCGTAGGGAATCCCGTGCAGCGGTCCGCGGTACTTACTTTTGGCAATCTCTGCATCCGCGCGCCGGGCCTGTTCGAGGGCGAGTTCCTCGGTAAGCGCGATCACGCATTCGAGTTTCGGCCCGTATTTTTTCAGACGGTCCAGATACAGCGTCGTCAACCGTTCGGACGTGAGCTTTTTATTGCGAATCAGCCATCCCAACTCGGCCACACTCAGAAAGGCGAGATCTTCGTCTTTGTTCGGCAGACGCACGGATTTAATCGGCGTCGGGCGAAATCCCTTCTTCGCGGTCGGCCAGGTGTAGCCCTGCGGAACAGGATTGAACAGCACGGCCGGCACGACGGAATTGTCCAACTCCACCGTACGCAGTTTTTCGTAATTGGCCAGTTGTTCCCCGAGTCCGTCCGTCATCGAGTCCCGTTCCGCTTCGCTGAACGACAGGCCGATGAGCTTTTCGGCGGAGGCGATGTCCGCGATGGTGAATCGAGCCGCCTCCTGGACGACCATTCCGGCGGCAGAGGCGGCAAGGATGTAAACAAGGGTAAGGAGATTGCGGCGCTTCACGGGAAGACCTCCTTTGCAGAGATGGTGTGCATAGAAGATTGTGCTGGATTCTAAGGAGAAAATCTTCCTTTTGCCATCCTTCTTTCGGCGCGTGGATCATCAGGCCAGCGCGGCCGCGCAATTCTGAAGTTACGTTTTGTCAAATGTTTCGTTGATCCAATTATGATCTAAGTGATTGTATTCACACGACTTCCTATCATCACACATCAAATGTCGCTTGACTTTGATGGCAAATGTTCGTCAGCGATCAAGGAATCTTCGAGCCCTGAGAGGATGGGGCGCAAGGCGATGGAGTCGAAACCGCCATGAAATGACACGGCCAAACCCTTGGGTGGATCGTGCGGTATCCAGAATTCCGGTGCCGTTTATGCATTTTATTCTCTTTCCGGCTCTTATGGTTTGATGGCTTGCTTGATGTGTGAAAAACCCTTCCTTTCGGTTTGATCCGAAAGGAAGGGCCAACCTTGCACCGAGAACTCCGAGGTGGGGTCGTTCAAGTCCAACAGCAAGCTTGAATCAAAGGTCATACTTTCTTAGCATTATGGAAGCACATCCTTTCATAGCCATCGGGCAGTTATCCTCATGACCGAACTCATCTGGTCCGGCAAGTATGACGAAGAGGGCCGCAAGACCGCACCGGTGCGGATCGCGCTGCCGTTTCAAACGATCGAGACGGTCAACGAGAGCGCCGAGGACCGCAAACGCACGCTCGACATGTTCGCCCAGGGCAAGCCGACCGAGTGGCGCAACCGCCTGATCTGGGGCGATAAGAAGTACGTCCTTCCGAGTCTCCTGCCCGAATTTGCCGGCAAGGTCAACCTGATCTACATCGACCCGCCCTTCGACACCGGCGCCGATTTCTCTTTCACGGCGACCATACCTTCCCCGGAGACAGCCACGGGTGAGGGTGCGTCCTTTGTCAAAGAGCCGTCCATCATCGAACAGAAAGCCTACCGCGACACCTGGGGCAAAGGCCTCGACTCCTATCTCCAGTGGTTCTACGAAACCGCCGTGCTCTTGCGTGAACTGCTCGCCGAAGACGGCAGCATCTACGTCCATCTCGACTGGCACGTCGGACATTACGCAAAGGCAGTGCTGGATGAGGTGTTTGGGTATGAGAATTTTCAGAACGAGATTGCATGGAAACGTGCTACTGCCGGTAGTGCAAAGGTCAGAGCGAAACGGTTTGGCGCAGATCATGACGTAATCTACTTTTACACGAAGTCATCGTCCAACTACAAATTCAAACAGGTCTACTACCCCTATCCGGAGGAAGAAATCAAGAAGCGCTTCAAAAACAAAGACGATAAAGGATTCTACAAAGACGCGGAACTTGGTACCTATTCTGACGAAACGCTGCAGAGACTCAAGCAAGAGAGTAGACTGATCGTTACATCTGGAGGTAAACTTCGCTACAAGATCTATTTAGGCGAGATCAAAGGAGTACTTGCTGACAGTGTTTGGACTGACATCTCCATTGTGAACTCCCAAGCAGAGGAAAGACTCAACTATTCTACTCAGAAACCCGAACCGTTGCTTGATCGAATAGTTAGTGCATCTTCTGACGAATCCGACCTCGTGCTCGACTGTTTTTGCGGTTCGGGTACGACGGCGGCAGTGGCGGAGAAGTTGAACCGGCGCTGGATCGCGTGCGACCTGGGCCGCTTTGCCATTCACACCACCCGCAAGCGCCTCCTCCAGATACCGAACGTCAAACCGTTCGTCGTCCAGAACCTCGGCAAGTACGAACGCCAGGCCTGGGCGGAGGCGGAGTTCCCTCCAGCCGGCCTTTCTACGTCTGAGAAAGAAGATCCTCAACCCCTTCCCTTCTCCCCGAGCGAGAATACCCCTCAACCCTTACTCCCTTCTCCCGGAGGGAGAAGGGATGGGGTTGAGGGTGCAAACACCGCCCGAAGGGATGGGGTCGAGGGTGTATTCCACTTGGTGGAGATGATGGGGGGTTCTTGAGGACGAGTCAAGAAACGCGCGGTTGAGGACAGCATTTGGAAATCGATGTTCACAGAACGAAACACCAGCCTCCTGGGCCGGAAATTGATACAGTTTTGCAGGTGTCAGAATATGACTCGGAGAGCGGGCCGCAGTATACCTCCACAGTCAAAAAACATCTGAAGTAGGACCAAAAAGAAGGAGCGGCAAACCATGCCCCGAAAGATCCGACGCCGATTGCTCGAAGGTGATCTGGAGCAGATTTCAAGCAAGGTGTTCGACTCCTACCATGATGAGATTACCAAATATCCCAACAGGTTTGATTCTCCACCTCGATCTTCGTTCGACTCCTACCATGATGAGATTACCAAGTTGATCGGCAAACGTCATGGCGTTTACGCCTTGTACAGGAAAGGACAGCTTTATTATGTCGGCCTGGCGAAGAACTTGCGAAGCCGCGTCCGTCAGCATCTGAGAGACAAACACGCAAAGAAATGGGATACGTTCAGTCTGTATTTGATCAAGAACGTAAACTACCTGAAAGAACTGGAGTCTCTCATCGTGCACATCGCCGAACCGCAGGGTAACGTGAGCCGGGGCCGGTTCGCCCGCTCTGAAAACCTTATCGACGCCCTGCGCGATTTGATGAAGGAAAAAGACGAACAAAAAAGGGAGCAGATTCTCACGGGAACGATTGGAACTCCCCGGCCGCGGTCGGCGAGGAAGAAAAGGCCGCAACGTGCGGCGAGCAGACGTGCTGGCGACCGCAAGCCAGCATTGTACGGACTGCTTCCCGCTCACACAGAATTGAGAGTGTTTTACAAGGGCAACGAACGCCGAGCGCGCACCGACAGCCAGGGACGGATCGCAATCGGGGCCAAGCGATTCAACTCGCCCTCGCTGGCCGGGAACTACGTCCGCGGAGGCAAGTCAACGAATGGCTGGACATTCTGGCGATACAAGAACTCTAAAGGAGAGTGGGTCCTTATTGATGAGCTACGGTAGTCCGTGGATCCTGCCACAGAACAGAAACGGCTCCCGGAATCACCGCAGTTGCCGGACCCGTGTTACTCACATCGCGCAGCGTACATCCTCAATAACTTGACCAAAGGGATGGTCAGTTCTGCGCATCCAAACAAACCCTTTCTTTTCCCCCTCCTTCTTCGCAGATTCCTCGCATGACGACGTTAACCCACAAGCACGCTTTTTCTGAAATCCTCGACCCCACGCGCGTGCTCGATGATCCTTCCAGTCTGCACGAATACGGCCGGGACCGCACACGCGTGCATGCATCCGCACCTTCGCTCGTGTTGTTCCCGAAGACGACGGAGGAAGTCGTACGCGTCGTGGAGTACTGCGCGCGGGAGCGCCTGCCGATCGTGCCGTCGGGCGGGCGCACAGGCTACGCGGGCGCCGCGGTGGCCGCACACGGTGAGGTGGTCGTGAGCATGGGTAAAATGGACCGCATACTCGGAATCGACCTCGAGTCCGGGTGCGTCGAGGTGGAGGCGGGCGCCATCCTCGAAAACGTCCAGCGCGCGGTGGCGGAGGCCGGCCTGTACTTCCCGCTCGACTTTGCCGCCCGCGGCAGCGCCCAGATCGGCGGCTGCATCGCCACCAATGCCGGCGGGCTGAAGGTGATCAAGTACGGCATGACCCGCGAACTCGTCCTCGGCCTCGAAGCCGTCTGCGGAAGCGGACAGGTCCTCCGTCTCAATACCAGCCTGCACAAGAACAATTCGGGCTACGATCTGAAGCAGTTCCTGATCGGCGCGGAAGGCACGCTCGGGATCGTCACCCGCGCCACGATGAAAATCGTTCCTAAGCCGAAACGGCTCAACGTCGCGCTGATCGCGCTGGGCCGGCTGGCGGATGCGCCGCCCGTACTGAAAGAGGCGCGGCTTCGATCGCTGGACCTCACCGCGGCGGAGTTCTTCACCGGCGCCTGCCTCGAAGCGGTCATGGCCCACCTGCCGCAGACGCGCCCGCCGTTCCCGACCCGCTATCCGTGCTACCTCCTGATCGAGATCGACGAGGGTGAACACGAGGAGCAATTGGCGGCGTTGCTGGAACATGTTTCGGGCATGGTAGGCCTGGAGGACGCGACCGTGGCGACGGGTGCGCAGAGTTTCCGCGAGCTGTGGGCCCTGCGCGAGAACATTTCCGAGAGCATCGGCACGCTCGGCCTCGTGCACAAGAACGACATCGCCGTACCGCTGTCGTTGATGCCGGCGTTCGTCGGCGCGCTCGAATCGCTGGTCCGCGAACGCTATGGCGGCCTCGACGTGCTGCTCTTCGGCCACATCGGCGACGGGAACGTCCACGTCAACGCCATCGACCGGACGTCGAAGGATGCGGCGGGTTTTGAGGCGCGGATGGAGGAACTCGACACCGCCCTGTGCGAGTTGACCCGGTCGTACAACGGCAGCATCAGCGCGGAACACGGCATCGGCCTGCTCAAGAAACGGCTCCTGCATCTCCAGCGCGATTCTGTGCAGATCGAGCTGATGAGAACCATCAAACGCACATTCGACCCGGCGAAAATTTTCAATCCGGGGAAGATTGTGGATTGGTAGCTGCCTTTTGACCGGGTGTACTCTCCAAGCAGGTCGGAGCGTTCGCTATTCCCGGCTTCTTCTTGTGGGGAGAATGACGCTAATCGATCCGATCCCCTTTCTTCTGGCGCCCCGACGCTTGCGGTCGGGGCAGGCTCCAGAAAGGGGACAAAGTGCTCCTGAGGCGCATCAGCCCCCGGCTGAAAAACAGCGGCTGTGGAAAAAATCCCGACGCGAGTCGGGACGAACTCTGGTTCTTGATCGGCGTGGAGGTGCACGCCATCCCGGGGTGGACTCAGTTCCTTGCTTTCATCGTGCGGACATACTTTGTCGGAAAAGTGTGGCTGAGAATCCTTGATGTGTCCAATGACGGCGTTCGGAAGCGTCCGGGCACGGCTGGTTCGCAATGCTGATTTCGACCATCATGAGAAAATTCATCGAGTTCTGCTGATAAGGCGCCACAAATGCTCCACCGCTTTTCGCATACTCGATTGGGAGACTAACCTTCTAACACGATCACCCACCGAATGAGGCCGACCATGACCCGCCTGTTGTTGTCCACAATGATGTTTATCACACTCACGCGAAATTTGTACTCGCAAACCGATTCGATATCGCTGGAGGGAAAAACGGCTTTAATGTTTCAGCTGGAACGGGACTTCGACTTCACATCTTTCGAGGGTGGATTGATTACCATGAAGAAGCAGCTAACCGAGAAAAGCCTGGCGGCTGGGCATCGGTCTCAGCGGCTACCATGCGGAGGGAGAGATCGTGGTGCCTCAGGATACCGCAATGCCCATCCAGGACTCCGATGAGTCATCCTTTAGCGGAAGTGTCTCGTTCTCGTTTCAGTTCTTTCCGTACAGCAAGGACCGGATCCGTTTCTATTACGGGTATGGTGTGCGTGTGGCGTACGATCATCGCTGGAGTAGCGACGGCGATCTATTGTCAGACTATCTTGACAGGATCACATTGGGACCGGTCGCGTACGTCGGAGTGGAATGGTCTGTGAAAGATCAAATCGGCATTTCCGGCGAGTATGGCTCGCAGTTGTACTATTCCTATTCCTTCGTGAAGTTCGCCGGCGAACTGATTGGCGATTACAAGATCGATACCCATACGGCTGGATTCAGACAAGACAACGTGCGATTGGGCATCTCGGTCTACTTCTGAGCCTGCCGTCCCTCCGTCGCCAGATTCACCGGTGTAGTGACACTTTCGTGTTGCTTGTAACTTATGAATACACAGAGAGTTATTGGCTATCCGCAAATTATCGATGCTATAACATGTAAGATTTGCAGATACCATGGTTGCTATCTAAATGCAGAACCGAGATTGTGCAAACAAATTACATGAAAACAAATCCTTGCATTTGAATTGCAAATTATCTATGCTATAACATGAATAATTTGCACAATCCATATAAATGACAGATTTACAAACAATTCTGAGACCTTACAATCCGTGGTGGTCTGATAATCCAGAGAATCTGGCAAATCTCCCTCCGTTTCATCGCCCTATTTTCCATCAGCTTTGCGAAGAACTGCAGACGGTGCCTCAAATCCTCTCGATCACCGGTCCCCGACGGATCGGGAAGAGCACGCTACTTTACCAGATAGTCAAGAAGTTCCTCGCACAGAGTCTCAGGCCGGACCATCTGATCTACTATTCATTTGACGATCCTGCCCTCATCGCCCGCCACATCAAGGTGGACGAGCTTTTCGACCACATCATGAAACTTGTTGTCAGGCAAAGGGAGTCAGGGCCGACCTATCTGTTCCTTGATGAGATACAGCGATGGGAACGTTGGGAGTTGTACCTGAAGAAATACTACGATCTCAGATACCCGTTTAAAGCAGTCATCTCGGGCTCAGCTTCGTCCCCTATTTTCAAGAAGAGCAGGGAAAGCCTGCTGGGACGAGTCAAAGACTTCCACTTGTTGCCCTTTTCATTTCGTGAGTTCGTGCTCTATTCGCTGCACGACACCACGGACCTGCTGCAGGAAGTCAATGCACTATACTCGCTGGGAAAGACGACGCAGGGAATGTTCGCCGAGGATCCTCTCGTCGAACTACAGACGGTAACACTCAGATTGCCCGATGAACGACTACAGACCGAACTTGACCGGCTTCTCAGGCTGTATCTACTTGAAGGAGGGTTTCCCGAAGTTTGGGCGCTCCCCACCTGGGTCCACAAACAGGAGTACCTGTATGACAACCAGGTAAAGAAAGTGATTTACGAGGACTTGATCCTTGCGGCAGAATTTCGAAAACCGGAACTTCTGAAACGCTTCTATATTTCGCTGCTGGAAATACCGGGACGAGAGATCAGTGTGCAAACCGTCGTCAAGGAAACCGAGGTCGCCGCTTCCCAGATCGAAAAATACCTCCCCCTGCTCGAAATGACGGATCTTGTTTATCGGATATCCAAATTTCGCACGAAACCTCTGCGTCTGCGCAAGGGATTAATGAAGTTCTACCTTGTGGATCTCGCACTGCGCAATGCGGTCTTACGATTGAATGAGACGTTGCTGTCGGATGACACGACCCTCGGTCTTTACGCGGAGAATCTCGTCTTCCTTGCTCTCAGGAAATGGAGAGGAACGATTCAACTGGACTACTACCGCGAACGTCATTCCGAGGTGGATTTCATCGTTCACTGCGGGCCGCAACGATTTCTTCCCGTTGAAGTGAAGTATCGGAACGAGATCAAAGCTGGTGACCTTGCCGGCGTGCAGAGATTCTGCAACAGGTTCCCTCCGTCGCCTCAGGCAATCCTTGTGACCAAGCGATGGGCCGACTTTGGCAGAAAGGAGGGCGCATTTCTGCTCCCTTTACCGATGTTTCTCCTGCTTTTTGACTGAAAGCGCATCCCAATCGAAAGGACCCATCCCATGTTTCGCCTTTGCTTGCTGTTCCTGCTCATCCCACCGCTGCTCAACGGACAGACCGCCTCGAAACCGGACCCTTGGAGTCGGATGAAATTCCTTGAGGGCAAGTGGGAAGGGACCGGATCGGGCGAGCCGGGGGTGTCGACCGTGGAGCGGGAATACCGCTTCGTCCTCGGCGGCAAGTTTCTCTTCGTCCAGAGCAAGTCAACCTACGCACCGCAGGAAAAGAACCCCAGAGGGGAAGTGCACGAGGAATGGGGGCTGTTCAGCTTTGACCGCCGCAGGAAGTCATTCGTGCTGCGGCAGTTCCACGTGGAAGGGTTTGTGAACCAATTCGTTCTCGATTCGACATTTTCCGACAGCACGACTCTCGTTTTCGTCACCGAGTCCATCGAAAATATCGCGCCGGACTGGAAGGCCAGGGAGACTTACCGAATGTTAGGCGAGGATGAATTCATCGAAATCTTCGAACTCACCCCGCCGGGGAAGGAGTTTGCCGTTTATTCGGAGAACCGCTTGAAGCGAAAACAATAATAACAGCAGGCTTTTCGACTCGGTCTCCGGCCGCGATTCCGCCTTATCCTCTGGCCAGCATTCCTGCGATCCGCGCGGTGAGATGTTTCCTTACCGATGAACTCGTAACGCTCGATTCTATGAAGCCCAGCGTATGCTCCAACACGTTCCGGCTGATGTCGTTTCTGTTCAGCATCGCGGTGAGGGCCTCTTCCTGTCCCGATGAGGATTCGACGTGCGCCGCGGTCTCCACATACCTGAGCCACACGGCGTCCTCGGACGACGGGCAGGCGGATGCAAACACAACCAGCACATCGGTCTGAGCGGAACTCGACCCGATTTCCCGCACGGCATCGAGGATCTCCATCCAGGACGAACGCTCCAGCGTCCTGATTTCCATGAGCGCCAACAGCGCCCTTTTCTGCCCGGAGGAGGATTCAACGCCTCGTACGGCCTTGACGTAGGCCAAAACGACGGCCGGGGTCATGGCCACGTTGTGTGTCATGCGGACGAGCGACTCGACCTGCCGGGAACTCGATTCGATCGACTGGATCGTGCGCGTCATGGCAAGAGCCGACGCTTCGTCGATCCGCCGTCTTCCGATGATGTCGGCCAGCGCCTCAGCCTGCCGGGAACTCGAGGCGATCTTGTTTACCGCTTCGATGAGTTCCCGTGTGTAGAGCGAGTCCTCCGGGAAACGTGCGGCCAGGTCGGACAGGGTTTCCTGAAGTCTCGAACTGCTGCCGATCTCTTCGCCGGAGACCCGTACCAGGCGGCGCAGCTGGTCGGACGATAACCCGGGGAGTTCCGAAATAACCTCCACGTAGACTCTTCGGGCCCGGTCGCTTTCCGTCCTGCGGACGGCCCTCAGGGCGCTGTCGAAGCCTTCTTTTTCTAGAATCCTCCTCACGCGGGCAGCGGCTCCGAGGGCTGTCTTCCGTACCACCACCGGCAGCACTCGGGCGAGCCATTGCTGGGCATCGTCCTCCCACGCGGCCGCTCTTCCCTGCAAGTGGAACTCATAGGTCAGTGTACTGTCCAACCCGGACCGGACGGTCAGCGAGCGGAAGGTGAGCCAGTTGCGTTCCTCGATGGTCACAAACCCGCCGGCTGCGATCCTGACAATGGATGCATCATCGGCGGAGATCTCCACTTCGCCGCTGCTGGCGACCTCGAGGCTGTACAGGATGGAGTTGTGGCCATATCGGACCTCGTTTCGGTCCTCGTCGTCGTCCCAGACGAAATGCTGCGGCTTTGTGTCGGCCGGAGTCAGAAGCATCCACAATGCCGCTGCCAGCCACGCGTATACGATCGTCGCCATGAAACTCTCCCTCAGTTCTTGTTCTTCTCTTCGTAGTTCTTTGCCATGTAGTAATACGCAATGAAGGCGATGCCGGCGAAGAGCATCATCAGGCCGACCGATGCCGGTCCCTCGAGTGCGACCGGAAAGAGATTGACCAGGAAGAGGGCCAGACCGACGGCGATCAGGACCATGCCCCATTTGAGGGCAGACAGGTACGGCACGGTCTGGCTGAAGATCTGGCGCGACTTCTCGTCGACCAGACCCTTGTCGATCATCTTCTGCCGTGTCCGGTTGTCCGTGATGACCTTGATGGCCGCCACGATGGCAAAGAACATGGCGATGGGAATCAGGAACTCGAAGTGGTCCATACGGTAACTCCCTTATTTTGCTTGTCTGTGACCGGTTTTGTGGCTTTCTTTAACCAATAGACCGGCCACGCCTCGGATTGTTGCAGGCCGGTGCGGTGCAACTTTCCGGCGGCGTCCCTGTCTAATGACTCTGTAAGGAGGACATGGACAACGACCGAACACAGATCCAGCGCATCCTCGGCGGCGATCAGCGTGCGTTTGAGGCGCTCATCAATGACCACCGGAAGCTCGTGTTCCACGTCGTTGCCCGGATCATCCCCAACCGGTCGGACAGGGAAGAAATCTGTCAGGACGTGTTCGTGAAAGTCTATCAGAATCTGTCGAAGTTCCAGTTCGAATCGAAGTTATCGACGTGGATCGCCCGTATTGCTTACAACACGAGTCTCAGCTATCTGGAGAAGAAGCGCCTGATGTTGTACGAGGACCTGAAAACGGAGGAAGACGACGCGGAGTATCCCATGGCGGCCGACGCATGGCACGAGGAGGAGGGCGTGGATGAAAAACTGATGGAGCGGGAAATCCGGGGCGTTCTGGAAACCGAGATAACCCGGCTGCCGGTACACTACCGCACGGTGCTCACGTTGTATCACGTCGACGAACTCAGCTATGAAGAGATCGGGTCGGTGATGAACATGCCACAGGGTACCGTGAAGAGCTATCTGTTTCGGGCCAGGCGGATGTTGAAGGAGAGCCTTCTGACGCAATATCGGGAGGAGGAATTGCGCGTATGAAACATGGTACGGACAAACAACTGCAAGCCCTGGCGGCCGGTGAGCTTCTCGATGACCGGAAGGAACTCGAGTCCCACTTGGCCGTCTGTTCCGCGTGCCGCCATCAGCTCCATGTCTACCGTCAACTGATGTCCGTCCTGGCCGAGGCGCCGGCCGAGGAACTCTCCCCGAATTTTGCGTCTTCGGTCATCGGACGGATCGAAGAATCGGGCAGCCGCGCGATGAACTACCTCGAGTGGGGCCTCGCGTCGATCATCGTACTCATCGGCGTGCCCATGGTGTTTGCGTACATCGACCGGGAAGGGCTGACCACACTGGCGCGGGATTCCTGGCTGGTACTGGCGGACGTGTTCCGATCGGTGGCTTCGGTGTCGTCGTTTCCCGTCGATACGAATCTCTCGCTCATCGCCGCCGCGGCGCTGGCCGTGGGTCTTTATCATCTTGCGGTTCGGCTTGCTTTCCGTCCGAGGTGATGACCTTTCACGTACGGGCACGCTGCCTGTTGCCGAGACGGCAGCCCCACACGCCTGAACCGAATGCGTTTCAGTTTCGTTGCTTCCGTCGCGCTTGTCGTTTGCAGCTGTTCGGCGTCGGAACGGACGTCGCTTCCGGCCCGCGGTTCCGCGCGCATTACGCTCAAGAAGTACTCGCGTCAGATGGAGACCGGCCGCTTCAGTTTGACCGTGACGTACGTCGGAGTCAACGATTCCGCCCTTACCTTCGACATTAACGCGCGCAATGTCTCCGACCGGCCGTTGGTGCTGGACTGCGACAACGCGCAACTTTCGGTGAACGGATGCGACGTGCAATTCGAGGCGAGGATTCGGAACGCCGCTTCCATGCGGCTTCGGGTTCCGGCCGGAGACAGTCTCGGCTGCTGGCTGCAGTTTAGTCCCGTCCGCGATGAGGCCATGCCGTGTTTCCTGACGGGAGGGGTCATCGTCATGAAGGGCCTGTCGGTGTGGATCGATGGGCAGCGCACGGACTTCGGGGCCTTCCGATTTCAGCCCATCACGCTTCGACTGGATACGATACCTTGAACACAGCCCCGCCTTTTTGTTAGCTCACCTGGTAACGCACGCCCTCCTTTACCCGACCCTATTGAAGAAAACAAGAATAAGCTCTCCGGAATTAACAACTGTTTCTGCTGGTTAAGTTGTATGTTTTCCAAAACTTGAAAGACCCTGCATTCTCCCAGATCATCGACAAACAAAGTTGGTCGATGTATCTTCCAATGGGTAGTCTCCCACATCTGACTCGGTCTTTCACCTGCCGGCACCTCCTGCGGCCACTGCGCCATACCCCATCAGTCTTGAAGAACGTCCGCTGCCATGGTTGACTGAATGGTTCCACTGCCCGTCGAACTATTTGGAATGGTAAACGGAGGCCCAAAGTGCCGCTGGGTCCCGTCCTGCCTGGCTGCCTACTCCACGCAGTCGCGATTCATTCTCGCCCTGACCATCGCCACGACACTGAGTCTATGGCCCCCTGACGCCGGCCTTGTGGCGTCTGTGCTGGTGCTGGCTATCGGCGGTTTCGCTCAAGCCATGTTGGGGATTTGACAGTGATTTCCATATAACCGGAGGAGAAGCCCATGAGATCTTGCGTAACGTTGATTGTCACGTGTTTCTGCTGTTTCGCTGCCTGCACCTCAACGCGGACATCCTCTCTTCGGGATGCCGGACTTCCATTGAAGGACGTGGCGAGCGTCGAATTGCTTGATGGCCACCTCATCGAATTCAGCTACGGCAAGTCCGCGATGTTGGAGGTCATCGGACCGAACGGTAAAATGGAACCGTACGCCGTTCGGCTCAAGGACGTTGCAAACGCCAGGACGACGGAAGGCAAGGACCTGTCGGCATCAGAGTTGAAATACGAAGACGCAGCGATTCGCGAGGTCTCACTCAGGAACGGCAAGAAGTTCACGTTCGCAGGCGAGGGCGGGCGCTACGTTGCGTCCGTCGAAGTGATCGGGGACCGGATGTACAAGACCGTCTTTCTTGCGGTGCCGATCGGCTCCGTAAGACAAGTCCACATGCGGGAACTAGACGCCGGCAAGTCGTCGCTTGGTGCCCTGGGGCCTCTGGTGTTTCTCGGAGGAATTCTGTTCTGGATGTTCGCGGAAGCGATGTCCCACGTGTGAGGAGCGGCCGCACTCGCCGAGGCAGCAAGGGCCTTGCTGAAGGTTAAGAACAGCAAAGGGAGGTTGAACATGAAAAGAATGTTCTGGTTCTTTGCAGCGGTGACCTGTGCACAATGCGTAAACGCCCAGTCCTCGGGATGGGTGGTGTTGCCGAGTGGAACGACGAATCCGCTGATGTCGGTGTATTTTGTCGATGCAGACACGGGATATGCGGTCGGGGAAGATGAAAACGAAATAAGCGCTCCCATTCTCAAGACAACGGATGGAGGTGCCAACTGGTTTACTCAGCCGGCAAGCGCTACCAGGCTGTATTCCGTGTTCTTCGTTGATGCGCAGACGGGCTTCGCCGCAGGCAGCAGTGACGATGCGGGAGTCGTACTGAAGACGACCAACGGAGGACAGAGTTGGTCAATGCAAATCATCGTGACGGATATGGGCCTTACCTCCGTTTATTTCACCGGGGCCAGCACAGGCTTCACGGCGGACGGCGACGGAAGAATTTACAAAACGACCGATAGCGGCGCCAATTGGTTTGAGGTGCCCAGCGGGGCCATTGAAGTTCTGGCGTCCATCCACTTCGCGAATCCTACCATTGGCTACGCGGCCGGTGAGGCAGGAGACGTTCGAAAGACGACGAACGGGGGATCGAACTGGTTCGGGCTCACCAGCGGCACGACCAACTGGCTGAGTGCGGTCTATTTTGTGGCAGGTCTTGCATCCGGCAGTGGCGGTGCGATCCTCAAAACGACCGACGGAGGAAATACCTGGTTCAGCCAGAGTAGCGGGACTTCCAGCTGGCTCAGGTCCGTGTTCTTTGTCGATGCCACCACGGGTTATGCGGTGGGAGATGACGGTGTGATCCTCAAGACGACCACCGGAGGCGTGGCAGCGATCGACGACAAAGGCAGCGCTGCGAAACCGGTCGTGGAGCTTCGCCAGAACTATCCCAATCCCTTCAATTCGCGAGCGTCGATTTCTTTTGTGTTCCTGTTCAATCCGAGGTCATGCTAGAGGTACATAATACGCTGGGTCAGGAAGTGACGACGTTGGTGTCGGGCCGGCTGAATGCTGGTGAGCATACGATCTTCTGGGAAGCGGAGAATGTGCCGTCGGGAGTGTATTTGTATCGGCTGGAGGTTGGAGGATATAGCGAAACAAAAAAACTCATGCTTCTCAAATAGAACCGGGACCGCGCCGCAATCAAAGACCAAAGAGGAGACATCCATGTTTCCAAAGCTCGTTATCGTTGTCTTATGGGTCCTCGTTCTCAATGCGCGTTTTCTCCACACGCAATCGACCGTTGAGTTTGAAGCATCCGCCGATACGGCCGGGAGCGGGCTCTGCTTTCGTGGTAGACCCATGCCCACGTGCCGGTCGTTCTTTGTTATCGAAGGTGGAGGCTATACACGATTGGCGGCGGGACACAACCACCTGGACAGGAGCCTCATCTCCGTGGACGGCGGGATGATGTGGAACCTCTCCGACCGGTCGGCTCTCGGATTGACCCTACTCATCGGAAGCGGGATGGCACGCATGGGCTTCCGGGCACGATACCGGTATTGGTACAAGCCGCGGTTAAGCTCCGACCTGTCCGTGGGCATCGTGGACTACAGAGATGCGGGGATGGTATCGGATGTATCGCTTAATCTGCGCGACCAGGCAGCGGTCGTGTTGCGGGCGGAGTATTTCCCGAAAAGCCGCTCGGCGCTCATGGCCGGTGCACGCCTGGGATCGGGCGGTGCCTTGATCGGCGCGGTCCTGATCGGCCTCGGGGCCCTGATACTGTCGCCGCTGGCGTCGATATGAAGGAGTCCACCACATTCGAGATCTTGCATACTTCCCCGGCAGGCCATACATTCTTGCACACCTTTTGGAGAAAGAACGACCATGGCCCGCACGTATTCGACCATGCTTCCGCTCGGCACACCTGCTCCCGCTTTCAGTCTGCCCGACGTCGTCTCAGGCCAGACGGTCACACTCGACGACTTCAAAGACCGTAAAGCATTGTTGGTCATGTTCCTCTGCCGCCATTGCCCCTACGTGAAACACGTCGAACGGGAACTGGCCCGTATCGGCAGGGAATACGCGGCAAAGGACGTCGGCATGGTGGCCATCGGTTCCAACGATGCCGCCGTTTATCCGGAAGACGCTCCGGCGAGTCTGATGGAGATGGCAGAGGAACTGCACTTCACTTTTCCTTATTGCTACGATGAGAGCCAGGAGGTCGCGAAATCATACACCGCCGCATGTACGCCGGATTTCTTCCTGTTCGACAGGAACAGACGTCTGGTCTATCGCGGCCAGCTCGACGATAGCCGTCCCGGCAACGACATTCCGGTGGCCGGACGGGATCTTCGTGCGGCACTTGATGCCGTGCTGGCGGACCAACCTGTCCCGGCGCAGCAGAGGCCGAGCATGGGCTGCAATATCAAATGGAAACGGGGCAATGAGCCCGAATTTTTCAAAGGCGGATGACTCACCGTATCATCCGTCCGTGTTTGACCGTGATTCCGGCCTGTTGCGTAGTTCCCATTCCAAGCTGTGCGGAACGTACGGACAAAGCCGGTCGGGCTCGATCGCATGATCCACCGCAATCGCCATCCCTCATTTCAATAAGATCGCTTTGCGGGTTTGATGATGGGCGCCCGCCCTCAAGCGATAGATGTAGCAGCCCGAGCCACGGCTTCTTCCCGTCCAAACCTGTCGGGAAGGTGCGGCCGGGATGCCCATTATCCAGGCGTTCACGTGGGGAGGCCGCGATTCACGATCAGGAGATGGTTTTGTGTGGGTTTTGCAGGGAGCGGTCGTGACGGTTCCCTTCACGGCACCGCAATCACCATCCCATCACAACGACCGTCCCCGTGCCATGCCATGCTGTCGGGCTGTTGACTATGGTGAGGCGAGGGCGTACATTCATTCGGATGCAGTCGGATGAGTTGACTGGACACTGCATCGATTCGGCGAAGCCGACGAACGGGCCGTCTCATGAACCGGGAAGAAGCCGAATATCATCCGACGCTGGAGGTGGAAGCACCCGGCCTGGATGTGGTAATACGCTCCATTGCCGAGCAGTTCAAGGTCGTGATGGGCAAGCCGGAGCGCGTGGCGGAAGGGTGCAATCTCCTCAAGTTCCGGCTGTCCCATCCCCCTAACGCCTCCCAAACCGATCCCCTTCAGGTCCTCCTTCCCCTGCTCGCCGAGCACTCGTGGCCGCTGGCCGAGCCGCTCTTCGACTTGTTCGAAGAAGTGGCCCGCACCTCGCACGATCCGTGGCCGTTCCTCCAGGGTCTTCTCGCCTCGGCCGACGACGATGGTGCGCGGCGCTCGCTCGATCTGCTTCTCGAACGCATTCACGACGGCGGCCTTGGCGTCGATCGGCGGATGATCCGCTATCTGGCGGACCTCTGCGAAATCCCGGGAAAGCCGATCGGCCGGGCCGATAGACTGCCCGGTCTTGCGAGTATCGTTCGCAGTTTTTCGTCCGCCGAAACGACCTTTGCAACGGATCCGGCGCTCGCGCTTTTTCTCACCGAACAGGCGGGCAGTGTGCGACGCCTGGCCGCGCGGATACTCGACCTGGATGGCGAACCCGTCTCGATGGGGCGCGCCGAGCGTATCCTCGGGCAGGAGGCGTTGGTGTTCCTGGCCCCTTATCTCGCGTACACCCGCACGACGCATCTCGATCTACTTTCCATGCTGCCGTGGCCGGGGGAAATTCCGCCTTTCCTCCCGTCCCTGCGTTCGGCGGAGGCCGTGCTGGGCGAGGCCCTGCTGCGCGAGATCATTGCCGATCTGGGTTGGTCGCGCATCAACCTGGGTCTCGACGTCCGGCCCTGTACGCGTGTCACCGTCGGCAACTTGCTGCCTCTTTTTCTGTCACCGTCAGAAGCGGCGCTGTTCGAGCGTTGCGGCTCCGCACGCCGCTCCGGCGACTCGTTCCTCGTCGTGGCCCACGGCACCGCCCCGTCGGAGGGCCGCGAGACGACACGACTGACCGATCCGGCCACCCGGTTCCGGAATTACAACCTCGCCCATGCGGAAGTGCTGGGGGACTTCCTCGCCGTGGAGCCGCTCACGCGGGCAAAAGTTCGTCTGATGCTCGAGCGTATGGACCGCATTGTGGAGGATTTCACGGCCCTGTTTGCGGACTTCAGCGAGGAATGTTCGATCCTTCCGGCCGTTTACGGCGAATTGAAACGCCGCATCGAAGCCGCCCTGTCCGAACAGGCCGATGAGGGCCCATTGTCGGCGGAATTGACGCGTCTGGTAATGACCTTCGAGGACCCGCCGTCGCTCGGACGCACGCAGACGCTGCACGGGCTGAAGCGATACCTGCACCAGAAAGGCCTTCAGCTGGGCTTCAAACTCGTCCTGCGGAGCCGCTCCACCAACCGGACAGTCGATCTCGTGCTGGCCTCGAAGGAACGAATACTGCACAAACTGCAGAATATCCGTTACTCCGATTTCGAACCTGAAGACGAATCGGGAGGACGGTCCACGCGGATGCCGTATGCGGTTGCCCTCGCCGTGGACAGCCTGGGCGTGCAGATGTTATACGGGCAGGAGTCTTTTCCGCGCCTCGATATCTTTTGCTACGGCAGCGAAGTGCATTACTACCTTGCATTCGGGAACCACCCGGCCTTTCTGCGCATCAACTTCGCTCCGCCGCTGCAGGGCGGCATGATCGACCTCGAGTACTACGGCGTCAGCAAGTACGAGCTCTCGGTGCACCCGGACCTTTCGCTGGATGCCCTGCGCCGGTTCTTTCAGCGTCTCGAGTTCGACATTCAAATCGACAACACCCGCGTGCGCGCACGGTACGATAAGGAACAGGCCCACGACCTCGGCAGCCTGCGCGACCGGGCGGCGTGGCTGTTCTGTCTCGCACCTTATCTGCTGGAAATCGACTGGACCATCGGCGGTCTGGCGCTGCCGGCGGAGGCGCGACGCGCCGTTGCGGACGCGTGGGCGGAGACGTTTGCCTCGTGGGGCGTGCTGCCTCTCCGGTATCTGCTCACGGAGGACCGTCAGGGCATCGTGGAATCGGTCGAGCCGACCGCTGTGGGAAAACGCGAAGTTACCTGGTCCGGCATCGGCCCGTATCGCGGCCGATTCGCGGGTGGCTTTCCTGCCGATTTCCTGGCGCGGTTGTCCGAGGAACTGGAACGACTTGGCATTGGTTTTCCCGAGAGCCGGTCGGATGCGGGTTTCGGCCGACTGCAGCTCGAACGCCGGCTCCTTGAGCCCCTGCGCCAGGCAGTCCGTGGAGGCGAATTGCAGGAAACGGCGGACGGATTTGTGCGAACGCCCGAAATCGTTCAGCGAGTGCACGAGGCGGAACTCTTTGCAGAACTCCTCGGGGAGGACGACTCCGTCGTTCGGTCGGCGGCTGAAGTGGCCGCCGTCGTATCACCGCTGGAACGGATTCTACAATTCACCACCACCGGCAGTGTGCTCGGCTATGACGTTCAGTCCGCGCGGTTGCCCCTGAAGGGAGAGACCCTGGGCATTTATGTCCTGCGCGGGGCGGCGAACATGGTCCGCCTCGCTTTAGTGGCCCGAGGTGCGGCGCTCTTCCGCCGTCGTGCGGACCGGGGCGAGGAGTGGGTATCCAATGAGATGCGCGGCGCCGGTGAACTTGCTGCCCTGTTGCGAGCGGCGCACTATCCCGTGCCCGGACTCGAACAATTGCCGCATGTTTTCGATGCCGACGTGCAGCGGCTCCGAAGAGATCTGGTCGAAGCCCATCCGGCCCAACCCCGGAAACCCGTCCCCGGAGAACGAATCGTCCACGGGCTCCGGGCGTCACCGGGACGGGTTGTCGGCCGGGTGATCTTTGGAACGGCCGGCCATTCGCCGGACGAATTCGACGACGCCGTGCTGGTGGCCGCCTCCATCCGTCCGGAGGACAACGCGTACCTCTATCATGCAGGCGGAATCGTATCGACGGGTGGGGGCATCCTCAGCCACGCGGGCCTGCTCGCCACGCAGTTCCGCAAACCCGCCCTGATCATCGAGGGCCGATGGGAATTGCCGCAGGACCGTCCCCCGAAACTTCACTACCGGACACTCGAATACGAAGCGCGTGAAGCAATTATCCGCGGGTATCCCGTGTCCATGCGAGACCGGTTGCGAGAACGGGAGCACGAGTTACTGGAAGGCGATCTGGTCGTTCTCGACGCCGGTGAAGGCACGCTGCGCGTGCTGGGACAGGACCGCGACACACTCGCGCTGCACGAGGCCTTTTTCCAATTCGGCCGCGCGGCCGCCGGTCTGGCCCGTTCCACCGGCGAGCGGGACGTTCTCACGTTCCGTGGCCGCCTGCTGAGGGCGCGCCATCAGATCGAGAAAATACTTACCCGGCTTACGGACCCCGTCCTGGCCTGTCACGCGGTTCACGAACTCCTCCTCGGGAGCTTTCTGATCGGGTCGAACGTGCGCACGGAGGAAAAGGCAGCGTTGATCGAACGCGCCCTGCGGAACGCCCATGTGGGTCCGACGGCGGGCGATCATCTGAGATGGATCATGGACGAACTCCAACGCCGCTTCGAAACGATGTGCGACAAAGCCCGGCGGCTGATACCGGCATCTCCTTCCGTCTTCGAAATCATTCAAGTGCGATTGGACGTCCTGCGTACGGCCCGGTCGCGGACGGAAGCGGCGGCCTGTCTTCGAGCGTGCGGCATCGCGGTGCCCACGCCGGACGCGAATCCGGTCGCCGAGATCGATGGGCTCTCTTTGCACCGTCTCTGCGAACTCCGGCTTCAGGTGTTGTCCGTTCTGGGCGCCGTTTCGGGTTCTTCGGCTAGTCCGGACGTTCGGCATTTACTCCGACGGTTGGAGAGGATTGAAGCGCTTACCGTCCGGTCCGAGCCGTTGGCGCATGCGCTGCGCGAACGGATCGCCGAAATCGATCGCCTGCGAAACGAGACGCTCTCCGAACGGTGGATCGTGGGTCCGGAAGACGGCGGATGGGAACTCCACGATCTGGTGGGGTGGAAAGCGGCCAACCTGGCAGAAGCGGGAAGGATCATGGGTTCGGAGCTGATTCCTCCATGGTTTGCCGTTACCGACCGGGCGTTCCGGACGATTCTCGACGGACCTCTCGAAGACTTTGTGACTCGTGGACCGGACATTCCCGAATCGGCCCGCTGCCTTGGCGACGTCATCGAGTCGGTTCTTCAACAAACTCGGTTGGACAACGCTCAGAAATCCGCCCGAATCAGGGCCTTGTGGGAATCGGTGAACCTGCCGGAAGCTCTTGTGAACGAAATCGTTACGGCTTATCGTCGACTGAACGTGCCGCTCGATGAACACCAACGGGCGGAAGACGAACCGTACGTCGCGATTCGTTCCTCCTCGCACGAAGAAGACGCCGAGGTTGCCGCGCGTGCCGGGGAGTTCGACACATTCTTGTTTATTCGTGGAGAACAAACCGTTCTCGACTATCTGAAACGGACGTGGAGCGGGCTGTGGAGCGAGCGGGCCATCCACAATCGCGCGGTGCTGGGAACAACCGCGGATGCGGCCGGCGGCGGTGTGATCGTACAGCGGATCGTTCACTCGCGCGTCTCCGGCGTGCTCCAGACCGTCAACGTCGCACGCAACGAAAGCCGTGAGATCGTGATCAATGCGGGTCTTGGTCTGGGTGAGGGGATCGTGTCCGGAACCGTGTCCGCTGATCAGATCGTTGTGTCCAAAGAAGGCGAACCGACCACCGGACCGCTTCGATTCAACTACGTGACGGCGGACAAGAGGGAACGCGTGGTCTTCAACCGGCGTACCGGGCTCGGCACCGTCCGAGTCGAGGCGCTGTACCACCAGCGGTTAAGGCCCGCTCTGGAATACGTGGAGCTGTGTGAACTGGTCGCCGCTGCGGTCCGTCTCGAAAACATCTACGGTTATCCGCTCGATATGGAATTCGGCATCGAAGGCACGAGGCTCTGGATCCTGCAGGTCCGGCCGGTGCCGACGTTCCTCGCCGCGATACAGGAAACGCAACAACACTATCCGCTGGCCGAGCCCTGCGGCTACAGTCAAGGAGAGCATCATGATCAAGCGTGAAGATTCGCTGGAATACCACTCGCTCGACCGTCCCGGCAAGATCGCCCTGCGGGTTACGAAACCGTGTCTGACGCCGCGCGAAATACGCCTCGCGTATCTGCCGGGCGCCTCGTTTCCGTCGCTCGAGATCGCCGAACATCCGGAAGCGCGGTTTCGATACACCCTGCGCGGCAATCTCGTCGGCGTCATCACCAACGGCACCGCGGTGCCCGGTCTCGGCGATATCGGCCCCGCCGCGGCCAAGCCGATGCAGGAGGGCGTGGCCATGTTCTTCAAGCGGCTCGCCGACATCGACGTTTTCGATCTCGAACTCGACACCACCGACGTGGACCGGTTCGTCGAAACGGTACAGATGCTCGAACCAACGTTCGGCGGGATCAATCTGAAGGACCTGCGCGCACCGGAAGGCCTCGAAATCTACGAGCGTCTGCGCAACGACCTCAGCATTCCGGTGTTCCATGAGAATCTGTACAGCTCAGCCGTCGTTGCCGCGGCCGCCCTGATCAATGCGCTCGAACTTGTGGAAAAGCGGATCGAGCAGGTCCGTACCGTCATTTGCGGGGCCGGGACGGTCGGCATCGGTTGCGCGCGGTTGCTCCTTCGTATGGGCGTGCGTCCGGAGAACTTGCTGGTGTACGATGTACACGGACTCATCCATCCCGACCGCGAGGACCTGTTCGAGGAGCAGCGCTCGCTGGCGCGCGAGCATCCGGCGAGGGAACTCGCGGCGGGCGTCAAGGGCGCAGACGTGCTGATCGGCGCCTCTACAGGCGGGGTGTTCACCCTCGAAATGATCCGCTCCATGAGCCGGTTCCCGATCGTGCTCGCCCTGGCCACGCCCGATCCCGAGATCGGGTATCGCGAGGCGCGCGGCAGTCGCCAGGATGTGATCGTGGCGACGAGCAGCGGGCTGGATCCCAACACGCTCACGGACCTGCTCACGTTTCCGTACATCTTCCGGGGGGCGCTCGACGTGCAGGCACGAAGCATCACCGAAGGCATGATGCTGGCCGCCGCCGAGTCGCTGGCCAGACTGGCTCGAGAGGAGGTTGTCGAGGAGGTGGAGCACGCCTACGGCAACGAGCATTTCAGTTTCGGGCCGGAGTATCTGCTGCCCAAGCCGATCGATCCGCGTATCCTCGTGTGGGAATCCAGCGCCGTCTCCGAACAGGCGATGAAGGAAGGCGTGGCCAGTCAGCCCGTCGATCATGCCGCCTATCAGGAAAGCCTGGCTGTGCGGCTCGGCACCGGACGGGAGTTCCTTCGCGGACTGATTCTGCGGGCACGTCAGGAGCGGTTCCGGGTGGTGTTCTCCGAAGGCAGCAACGACACGATTCTGCGGGCAAGCCGGATTCTGCGGGAGGAGAACATTGCCACGCCGATTCTGCTCGGCCGGGAGGAAGAGATCCATCAGGCGATCGAGCGGTTGGGGCTGGATCTGGGCGGTGTGGCGATCGTCGATCCGGGGCGCAGTCCGCGCTTCGAATCGTACACCGACGAGTATTTTCGGATGCGCAAGCGGCGGGGTGTGATCCGCCCGGCGGCGGAGTACCGCCTGCGCAACCGCGACTACTTTGCCGCCATGATGGTCCGCCAGGGCGACGCCGACCTCATGATCGGTGGGCTGTCCACGCACTACGTCGAGACCCTCAGGACCATCATCGAAGTGATCGGTCCGGCGCCGGGCATCCGCCGCGTGTCAAGCCATTACGTGGCCCTGCTGCCGCGCGACGTCGTGCTGCTCGCCGACTGCGTGGTCAACATCGACCCGAGCGCGGAGGAACTCGCCGAGATCGCGCTGGTGGCGGCCCGGACGTGCCGCTCGCTCGGTCTCGAGCCCCGCGTGGCCATGCTCTCGTTCTCCAATTTCGGCAGCGTCGATCATCCGTACGCGCACAAGGTGCGGCGGGCGACGGAGATCGCCAGGGAACGCGCCCCGGATCTCGCGCTGGACGGGGAAATGCAGCTGCTGACGGCCCGCGACGAATCCGTGCGCCAGCATTATTTTCCGTTCACGGAGATCAAGAAGGACGCCAACGTACTGGTCTTTCCCGAACTCCAGTCGGGCAACGTCACCATGCATGCCCTCCAGTGCATGGCCGAGGCCAGCGCGATCGGTCCACTGCTGATGGGCACGCGCCTGCCCGCGCATATTCTTCAATACGGCGCGAGCGTCGAGGACGTCGTCAATCTGACTGCCATCGCCGTGGTGGAAGCGGCGGCGCTCAAGGAGGGCTAACCCCTCCCTTTCCCTCTCCGTGCGCGCGTCACGTTCAAGTCGATGACGAAGACCATCACGCGCAAGGGGAGAGTAGGGAGGGGTTCGGGCGGCGACCGGCTGGAAGCGCAGGTTTTCGCGGGCTTGGAGAAAACGTCGCCAGCCGAAGGCTGGGAATTCGCGTTCGCGCCGATATATTGGTTCCTTCACCTGGTGCGTTGCCAGGAGAAAGTACGTTACTGGGCCTGACGCCCTCGGATCTAGGATCCTGCTGAGGTGTTCTTTCTTTTTGCTTAGCCTGCCCGCCTCTGGAGGAAAAAAGGGCAGCCCTGGAAAAAATGCCGGAAGCCATGCTCGAGGCTGGTGGCGCCGTGGTGGAGTTGGTATTGGCGCCGAAACGCGGTCAAGGCGTTCTCGCGAAGTGGAAGACACATCCCACGTGGTCGCAAGCAGATGCGCGATGGATAGGAGCTTAGGAATAGATGTTTCGGCGCCCAGCGCTTCTCTTTGCTTCTTTCTCTTGGCGCGTTGCCAAGAGAAAGAAGACTCAACGACGACGTCTTGGGGGAAAGCACGGTCTTCCTCAAAATGTAGCACACGGTCAGAAACCCATCTGTACCGCGTTTTGCGCCCTAATAGTAGCTCTCGCATGATTTCGAATACTCCGGCATTCTTTCCAAGGGCATTCAAAGGCGGAGGACCCGGCTCTGGAAGTCATCATTCAATTGACCTTTTCGTCCCTGTTATCTAACTTCCCCGTGGCCCCTATCCGCATCCCAACAGTCACTGGAGTACGACCATGAAAAAATGGTACCCGTTGATTTTGACGGCCGTCTTGTTGCTTGGCCTGTCGTGCGGCAACAAGTCGGACAATGCACTGATGGAACTGAAAGAGGAGGTTGTGTCCACTGCGGGGGACAAGGGCAAGGCAGGCCGGGCAGCGTCGGCCAAAGCGGCGGCTGCAGCCCGGGCAGCAAAGGCAGCAAAAGACCTGGGGGCCCTCTCGCCTTTCGCCGGTAGCGCGGGGTCTATGCTCGAGGCGGCCGGGTCCGGGTTTGAGCCGGTTCAGGAAGTGATCCGTGCGCGCATGGTAATCAAAACGGGCCAGGTCTCCATAGAAGTTGGAAAGTACGACGAAGCCACCGCGGAACTTCAGAAACTTGTGGCCGGGTGGGGCGGTTTCGTGGCCAACTCCACGACGGAGATTCCGTACGAGAACGTGAAGACGGGCACGTGGATTCTGCGCGTGCCGTCGGAGAAGTTCGACACCGCGATGGAAGCGATCAAGAATCTGGGCAAGAAACTGGAACGGGAGTCCATCGGGGGCGAAGACGTTACGGAGGAGTTCTACGACCTCGAAGCGCGCCTGCAGAACAAATTGCTCGAAGAAAAGCAGGTGCGCGACATCCTGCGCCGCGCCGGCACGATCACGGAAGTCCTCGAAGTGCAGCGCGAACTCAGCCGCATCCGCGAAGAGATCGAGCGTTTCGAGGGGCGGAAGAAATACATACTCGATCGAACGGGGCTGTCCACGATCACGGTGGAGCTGCACGACCCGTATCCCGTGGCCATGAGCGCCCGCGGCGGTTTCTGGGCCACCATCGGCTCCGGGTTTACCGAGGGTTTCCGCGGCTTCGCCTCGGTGCTGGCGGGCACGATCACCTTTCTCATCGCCGGCCTGCCCGTCTTCATCTTGATTGCACTCGTCGTGTGGCTGTTCGTGCGCCTGATCCGGCGGGCTTTGCGGAAGAAGAAGGCGGGGGCGACGCAGGTG
>JBBIJR010000002.1:74434-93844 GCA_037445875.1 Bacteroidota bacterium
GTGAAAGGGAGATGAACGCGGATGAAGAATCGACTGTTGCGGTAGTCAACGGCTATAGATCATCCGCATGTCTATGCGAGGTGGGATATGAACCTGGCCGTTAGCACAATAATGATGATTGCCTTCTCCAGCCTCTATTGCCCTGACTCGTTTTCCCAAACGACGTCGATCACGCACGGCCTGGGAATCGAGGTAGGCCTTGGACATAATCAACTGTTCTGGAAAGCGACCGATGTTTCGGCGGATCGTACTCGGCTTTCGTTTAAACCGAGCGTCCGACTGTCTTATCAGAAATCCGTAGCCAGGTTACGGTGGATCCCATTTGTGGGCTTTGATGTCTTCGGTGGGAGAAGCGGTACAGACTCTTCTGGATACAAAGACCGCATCTGGCTGTACGCCATCGATTTCGGGAACATCCTTCAATATCCGGTGCGATCGTTTACTGCTGGGTTTGGATTTAAGGTCAATCGACACGTCAAGACAGTGAATGAGCATTTCGGATCGGTTATTGATCCACCAAACACCCGCCGCACTTGGCAAAAGAGCTCAATGGATTTCTTTTTCAAGGATTGGTCAGCCAATCTCGGTGTCAGGCTGGACCACTCATTTTCAGGGCATTTTGTGATAGCTGCGGAGGGCTGGCTTGGGCTTACTCATTTGCAGAAGGGTTCGCTGGATTTCTTAAGCATACGGGAGAACCACTACCGCTTTTTGGTCGGATATCGTTTGTAGTGTGTGTCCTGTCGTTCACAAGCGGACAAGACGCACATCAAGCGAGCAGTCGTTCGCTCTGCGCCGGAGGTTCATCGCTCACGGTTCCCAGCCTGAAGGGTTTTGAGATTAGCGCACAGGACACACTCAGAAAGGACGGACAAACATGACCAGAATTCTTAAGTATTCCCGCATGACCATCGCCCTCGGCGTGATGACGCTGGTCGGGTTGGCGATTTGTTTTCACGCGCTGGCGGATGTGTCGCGTGGCGGCGAGGACCTCGCACTCGAATGGACGGCGCTCCGGGTCACGGCCCTGCTCGTCGTCATGTTCGTGGCCCCTGACGTTCGTCACCCCGCGTCTCGCCCTGACGGAGTTGCGTCAACGGGAAAAGAAATAGAACACGGATAGACACGAATGGGACGGATTTACGCGGATTCGAATCATGACGCGGTGTTATTAGAACACGGATGGACACGGATAAAACGGATTTCCACGGATTTCAATCAAAGCTCCAGGTTAAAATCCTTTTTTCTTACAATTTCTCCAATTTTTCACGAGCTAGAGCTCGTGGTAATCTGAAGCCCAAGCGGATATTTACTGGGATTGTACTTCGCTTTATCAGCCACGAGCTAAAGCTCGTGGCAATGGTGCGTAGAATATCGAGGGGAATTGCAGCCACGACCTTCAGGTCGCGGAATTGCGAAATTGACTTTTTCTCATTTTCTTCCTAACCTTTCCGGTCTCCATTGGACTCGTCATTGTTTCCCTGTCTCTCGCGAATGAACCCGTTCCCATGACGGAGAACGCATGGACTATCAGATAGGCTCGTTCAAGGTTGGTGCGCTGGCGCGGCCTCGGATCGATGCGACCGTGTTCGTCGCGCGCACGGCCACCGTCCTCGGCGACGTGACCCTCGGTCCAAACGCCAGCGTGTGGTTTGGCGCGGTCCTGCGGGGAGACATGGGGTCCATCACGATCGGGGATAACACCAACATCCAGGACAACGCTGTCGTGCACGTGGATTTCGGCTTCCCGACCGTCATCGGCCGCAACGTGTCCGTGGGCCACAGCGCGATCATCCACGGGGCCACCGTCGGTGACGACTGCATCATCGGCATGCACGCCACCATCCTCAACGGTGCGCGCATCGGATCGGGCTGCATCGTCGGAGCCGGGGCCATCGTGATGCAGGGACAGGAAGTCCCGCCCGGGTCGATCGTGCTCGGCATTCCGGCGAAGTTCAAGAAACACGCCGACGACGAGACGCGGGCCATGATCCGGAGGAACTGGGAAATCTACGCGGATTTCGCGCGCGAGTATCGCCGTTCGCCTTATCACCAGGATCTCGAATAGCAATTCCATCACCCCAAACGTGGGAGAGGATCCATGAAAAACGTTTTCGCCTTGCCGACCGTCCGAGGGTGGCTGCTGTTGATGATGATGACGGCCGCGCTGACCGCGCTGCCCGGCTCCATACACGGTCAACAGGAAGTCGATCGCGGCGAACGGACCGAAGCCGTCCAGCCGGAAACGGGTCACGCACTCGCCCTGCCGGCCGGATACATGGTCTTACCGTTTGTCGTTCTGTTGCTGATGATCGCCACGGGGCCGCTCTTCTACAAGCATTTCTGGGAGCATCACTTCCAGAAAGTCTCGGTGGTGCTGGGGCTCATCACGGTGCTGTACTACATGATCGGCCTGAAAAACACGGAGAGCCTGACGCACACGCTCGCGGAGTATATCTCATTCATCTCACTGCTCACCGCGCTCTTCGTGGCATCCGGCGGCATCCTGATCACCATCGACCGTAAGGCCACGCCGCTGTTCAACAGCATGCTCCTGTTCGTCGGTTCGATCATTGCCAATCTGATCGGAACGACCGGCGCGTCCATGTTGCTCATCCGGCCGTTTCTCCGCGTCAATAAGGGCCGGATCAAACCGTATCACGTAGTATTCTTCATCTTTACCATCAGCAACGTGGCCGGCGCGTTGACGCCCATCGGTGATCCGCCGCTCTTCCTCGGTTTCCTCAAAGGCGTGCCGTTCTTCTGGGTCATCGAACACGTGATCCATATCTGGCTGCTGGCTCTCATCCTCATCCTGGCGGTATTCTACTACTTCGACAGCCGAAACAAATCGGAAGGTACTTCTCAGGAAGTCTACACGGGGAAATTCACCATCCGGGGGCAGAAGAATTTTCTGTATCTCTTTCTGGTCATTCTGGCCGTCTTCATGGATCCCAATGTTATATCGGGATTTCCGGACCTCCACGGGGCCTTCCACGTTCCGTTCGGAATAAGGGAAATCGTGATGCTCGTCATCGCGTTCCTCGCCTACAAGACCGCCGACCGGGAAGCGCTGCGCGGCAACGAGTTCAACTTCGCTCCTATCAAGGAAGTGGCCTGGCTGTTCGTCGGCATCTTTGCGACGATGATCCCCGCTCTGCAATTGGTCCAGCATCAGGCGGGCCAGCCGGAAGTCGCGCGCATTCTCACGCCGGGCATGTTCTACTGGGCGACCGGCACACTTTCCTCGTTCCTCGACAATGCGCCGACGTATCTGAGCTTCCTCAGCGCTGCGGTGGGCAAGTTCTCCATTCCGGGCGGCCTCGACGCGCTAAAGGATTTCTACGGACTGGAGGGCACCGCCTTTGTAGGCGGGACGGTCTCGTGGATGTTCGGCATCTTTCACATCACACAGTTCGAGGAATACCTGTTGGCCATCTCGATCGGGGCCGTCTTCTTCGGCGCGAACACGTATATCGGTAACGGTCCGAATTTCATGGTCAAGTCCATTGCGGAGCAGTCCGGCATCGAATGCCCGAGTTTCTTCGGTTTCATGATCAAGTATTCGATCCCGATCCTGATTCCGATCTACGCCATCGTCTGGCTGCTGTTCTTCGTTTCGTGAGGTGAGCGGGAGATGGGGAACCCGACGCGCATCCAACTGGGCGATTGGATCACACGAAGCTGGGACCTGCTCCGTGCGGAATGGCTGACGTGGTCCCTGATGACCTTCGTGTATTTTATCCCGATGGCGGTCGTGTACGTCATCGCGCAGATCGCGCAGTTCAAATTGGGCCTTCATACACCACCGCCGAGCCGCGCGTTGGAAGCGTTCCTACAGAGCATCGGGCAATCGCTGACGATCAGTCTGGTTACCTCGTTCCTCATGGTCTTGTGCGGATCGGTGTTTCTTGGAGGCGTCTATCGCGCCGCGTTCAAGCAAATGGCCGGTGAGAAAATCACTCCCGGCGACGTGTTCACCGGCTTCGACAAATTCCCTGCGATCTTCGTGGCCTCCGTGATCGTCGGCGCGATCCAGTTTCTTGCCGCCCTGCTGTGCTACTTCCCGATGTTCATCGCCCAGGGATTGCTGTTCCTCACCGTGCCCTTCATCGTTCGAGAGGATCTCGACCCGTTGCAGGCCGTGCGACGCAGTTTCGAGACCACCAAGAACGAATGGCTGATGTTCACGGTGACGGCGTTTGTGGCCGGTCTGGTCGCCGTCCTGGGATTGTTCGCATGCCTGGTCGGAATACTCTTTTCGTATCCGTTGTTGTTTCTCATCACTGCGCACGCGTATCGGTCCATGACCGGTGCGGAACCTGTGCAGCCGCCCGTCCCGCATACCATGGGTAAACGATGCCGCCGATGCGGAGCCGTCCTCCCTCGGGAGGCGGCATTCTGCGACCGGTGCGGCGCGGGACAAACCTGAGGAGCGATCCAGGCATGGCACGGGAGAATATCGTCAAGTTCGGAGAGTGGATCTCGGAAGGCTGGGACCTGTTCCGCCAAGAGTGGCAAACGTGGGCCCTGATGGGACTGGTCGTGCTGGTCGGGGTGCTGGCCGCCGTCGCGGTGATTGTGTTGGTGGCCCTGGCCATCGCGGTGGGCGCGGGCCATGGCGAAGATCCGGCGGCCACGCTGGCGATCGTGCTGATCGCGTTTCTGATGGGGATCGGGATCGTCTTTTTTATCGGCTACGTCCAGGGCGGTTGTTTCAAGGCGGCGTTCAATCAACTGGAAGGCAAACCGATACGGTGGAACGACGTCTGGTCGGCACCCGAGTTGACCCTGCGCATGACCGGCGCCAATCTGATGATCGGCCTGCTCACGGTGATCGGGGCGCTGATGTGTTATTTGCCCGCGTTCGTCGTGGCGGGTCTGACGTACTTCACGCTGCCCCTGATCGTACGAAAGAACGTCGGCGTTTTCGAGGCTTTGACGCAAAGCAAGGACCTCGCGAAGAGGGACTGGCTGATGTTCACCCTCTTCGCGTTTGTGGTCAGCCTGATCGCCCAGATCGGCGTATACGCCTGCTACGTCGGGATCATCTTTTCTTTCCCGCTCACGTTCACCATTGGGGTCGTGGCCTACCGCGATTGCTTCGAGCCGGGGTTGAAACCCGAGTCAAAGGTCGAAGCGTTGTACACGAAATCCTGCAGGCAGTGCGGGGCGTCCATCCCGGTCGATGCGGCGTTCTGTGACCGGTGCGGCGCCGGCCAGGTCTGAGATGGGATCGAAGAAACCGAGTGTGCGCTCTTCCCGCATCGCCGACTGGTCGCCGGACGACCGCCCGCGGGAGAAACTCCAGCGTCACGGCGCGGACGTGCTCAGCGACGCCGAGTTGCTAGCGATCCTGATCAGCAGCGGCACGCGCAATCTCACGGCCGTGGACGTTGGCAAAGAACTCCTGCGCGAGTTCGGTCCGCTGGCACACCTGGCGCGGCGAAATTACCGCGAACTCTCCCGAGGCCGGGGCATGGGTTCCGTTAAGGCGATGAAACTCGCGGCCGCCTTCGAAATCGCGCGCCGCATCGAAGCCCACCGCGACGAACCCCGATCACGGGTGACATCACCGGAAGACATCGTTCGCCGGTTCCTCCCGCAGCTGCGCGACCTGAAAAAAGAAGTGTTTCTCGTGGTCCTGCTGGACAGCGCCCACCAGATCATCCGCGAGGCGGAGATCTCGCGAGGCACGCTGAACGCGAGTCTCGTGCATCCTCGCGAAGTCTTCAAAGCCGCGCTCGACGACCATGCGGCGAGTGTGATCCTCCTGCACAATCATCCTAGCGGCAATCCGGAACCGAGCGCCGAGGACGTTACCATCACCGAGCAGCTCCGACAGGCCGGCAAGATCATGGGGATACCCGTGCTCGACCACATCATCGTCGCGGGGCAGCGGCACACGAGTCTCGCGCAATTGGGATATTTCTAAGATGATCGTTTCGGTTCAGGGCACCATCGTCGAAAAGACGCCGACCCACGTGGTGCTGGACGTGGGCGGGATCGGCTACGAGATCTGGATCACGCTTTCGGGATTCGAGAGCCTCGGACGTGTGGGCGAGCAGGCGCGCCTGCGGACCTACTTGGACGTGCGCGAGGACCTGCACCAGTTATTCGGATTCGTCTCCGAGGAAGAACGAGGGCTTTTCCTGCTGTTGATCTCCGTCTCGGGCATCGGTCCAAAGTCCGCGCTCAGCATACTGTCCGCCATGCCCGTTCGCGAACTTCGCCAGGCGATCGTGTCCGAAAACATCGATTTCCTCACCGCCGCGCCGGGCGTGGGGAAAAAGACGGCTCAGCGTCTGATCGTAGAGCTCAAGGAAAAGGTGATGAAAGGTGTGTCGAAGGAGCCGCTGCCTGCCGTGACCGCATCGCCGACCGATTCGAACGTGGCGGATGAGGCCGTCATGGCGCTGACGTCTCTCGGTTACGCCAAGGCAGCGGCAGAGAAAGCCGTCGTACGCGCCATCCAGGAAAAGACGGACCATCGGTTCACGATCGAAGAGCTCGTCAAATCGGCGCTCCGCGTAGCTGCCGGGGGATAGCAGGGACGAATAGTGAAAACGTTGTTCCTCGCTGCGCTGTTCGCTTCGAGCGCGGCGGCACAATCCTTCGATTTTCGGGAGGACCTCTTCGCGTCCATCCCCGGCGACTCGCTCGTGGAAAATTGGGTCGTCCGCCTCGTCAACGAAGAACGTGCCCGGGTGGGTCTGCGGCCGATGGTGCCGGACGTTCCCCTCCGTTCCGCCGCCCGACAGCATTCCTCGGAGATGATGGCTTTCGGCTATTTCTCTCACACCTCGCCGCATCCTGCCCTCGCACAGCCCATCGATAGGATCTACCGGAGCGGCTTGAGTGACTGTGAAGTTGGGGAGAACATTGCGGTCCATGGACTGGACGGAACGCCGCGCGAGATGGCCACAAAATTCATGGAATTGTGGATGAACAGTCCCGGACATCGCGCCAACATACTCAGCGACTCGTTCAATCGTATTGGGGTCGGCATCGTTACTCGCAGGGACACGGTCGTGCAGGATACCGTCGTGGCCGGTGTGCGGCGCCGGGTTTGGACATACACGATCGAGCACTACGGCACACAAAACTTCTCGCACCGCAACCTGGAGTTTGATTTCCTCACGCTGGTCCGAAAAGACACGTTGTGGTTGATGCTCGATCTGGAGATCGGACTGGACCGCCCGATCCTTCTGCAAACGGAGCGCTACTCCTGCCTCCTGAAACCGGATGGGCCCACGATTCGTGCCTCGGTGAGAATACCCTTCGCAGCGTCGATGAAGCTGTCGCTGGCTTACCTGGAATCGGCCATGACGCAGGAGTATGTGAAGATGTTTGAAGACCGGATCTCCGGCCTCAGCATGACCGCGCTTAACGACAAGACCGCTCGCTGCCGGTTTCCGCTGCGGTTTACTCGAGTGGGCATGCAACCGGGAACGGCGTGGTTTCTGGTTGGCCGGGCCGACATTTGTGACGACGAGGAACCGTCGGATATCTCGATCTACGTCAACAAGGACGAAACATACCGTTTCGCCGGTGTCTTCCGACCGATGTTCGACGTTCCTATCTCGGCGCATGCGGACACCGTGATTGTGGATTGGGCGTTCGGCGCCGGCCGGAAACAGGCGGTGCGCCATGGCGTGAGGCTTATTTCAAGAGCCATCGGGCAGCAGAGCGCTGCCGCGGAGGTCTTCGGAAAGACTTATTGACGTCCCCGCACCGCTCGCACGTCCTTGTAGCCCCGGGTGAAAGGACGGTGGAACACAATGTCCCAGGTGAAATTGAGCACATAGCGCATCAACACGCGGACGAGACCTTCCGAGTAGTACCTGCGGGCCGAAGTGAACACGTAGGCCCGATGAAAGAAGCGGACCCTGCCCTCGCGGCTCATTCGCCGGCCGATCTGAGTGTCTTCGCTCCAGAATTCCAGATTCGTGTCGAAGCCGCCGATCTTCCTCAGGACGGACGCCCGGACGACGAAATTTCCTCCGTAGAACACGCTTCCCTTGTGCAGGATGCGGTTGACGAAGGTCTGGGTGACGGGAACGATCGTCCAGTGATACGTCCACAGGATGAAACGCCCGTACCAATTCCAGTCGTGATACTTGTACGGTCCGGACGACGCAACCAGTCCGGGGTCTTCCTCGTATTTCCGTTCGACATAGGTTATGAGGTGGCGGGGGATCTTCGTATCGGCGTCGATGTACAGGAGCAGGTCGCCGGTCGCATGGCGCTGACCGCATTCGCGCGCCCGGGTCAGGCCCTTTTCGGGTTCCGTTACGACACGGACGCCCGGGACCGATCGGGCGATGGCTTCGGTACGGTCCGTGCTCGCGTTGTTGACGACCAATACTTCGACCTCGCCCTTCGGGCGGTCCGCCGCCACGATCGTCCGCAGGCACCGTTCGATGATGCTCTCCTCATTGTAGGCGGGAACAATGACGCTGATCTTCATGCTATTTGGACGCGCGCGAGATTTGACTTGAATTGAACAGCGGAGATTCGCAAATTCATTTCGAGAATTCAGGCCCGGTCTGTCGGCAAGATGGTCCGCGATTGTTGACGGAATATAATCAGAAGATTTCAAGAATGTAAACGCTTTCTGCAAGCCAAGAAGAGGTGCTTATGGCCTTCAAAGAAGAAGTTCACGGCGACGTATACGTGTTGACCATAAAGGGCAAGTTGATGGGCGGTTCCGAAACAACGGAGATACACGACCGCGTACGGGAACTCGCCCAGGTAGGCGTTAAGCGGGTCGTTCTGGATCTGGGCGGCGTGAAGTGGATGAACAGTTCCGGCCTGGGTGCGCTGATGTCGAGCCTGACCACGATCAAGAACGCGGGCGGTGACCTGCGCCTTTCGTCGGTCGCCGACAAGGTCGAGAGTTTGCTCATGATTACGCAGTTGCTCAAGATTTTCAAAACCTATAGCTCCATTCAGGAAGCCGTGAACAGCTTCCACCAATCCTGACCGCATGCGGCATGCAGACGGGGTTCGTGTACGATCCGGTCTTTGAACGCCACCGGGCGCCGGCCCCGCATCCCGAGTGCCCTGAGAGATTGCAGGCGGTCCTGGCCGGCTTCCGGACCTTTGGCCTGTCGCCTCAGCTCCTCCATCTCCCCATAACTCCCACATCCGATGAGTGGATTCTCTGCGCCCACACGCGGGAACACATGGAACGCGTTCGCGCCACGCGCGGCTCGGCCGGATCCTACCTCGATCCGGACACGTATACCAACGCCCACTCGTACGACGCGGCGTGCAAGGCGGTCGATGCGGTACTGGCGGCCGTGGACGCGGTTGTCAAAGGGGCCGTGCAGCGCGTTTTTTGCGCCGTACGGCCTCCCGGACATCACGCCGAGAGGAACCGGGCGATGGGTTTCTGCCTGTTCAACAACATCGCGATCGGCGCCCGGTATGCCCGCCTCCGTCACAAGCTCCATCGCGTTTTCATCCTCGATTGGGACGTGCACCACGGAAACGGGACCCAGGACATCTTCTACGAGGACCCGTCTGTTTTTTTCTGCAGTCTGCACCAGTTTCCCCTCTATCCGGGTACCGGCACACGGCGGGAAACGGGCCGAGGCGCAGGCGAGGGGTACACCCTGAACGTTCCGCTGCCTCCCGGCTCCGGAGACGAGACGTATGTGCGCTTCTTCGAGGACGAACTCGGCGCAACGATCCGGAGATTCTCTCCCGACCTGATCATGATCTCCGCCGGTTTCGATGCGCACCGGGACGATCCGCTGGCCAACATGGAGCTTACTACCGAGGGGTTTGTACGGCTCACACGCATTGTGACCGGACTGGCCGATGAGGTATGCGGCGGACGGATCGTGTCCGTCCTCGAGGGCGGCTACGGCCTGGAAGCGCTGGCGGCCTGCGCCGCAGGCCATGTTCGGGCGCTCACAGGAACCGGTTGATGGTCCGACAGTGGTATCGGTGCGGGTTGATTTTCGGCCCGTTATTTTACATATTCTCGCTGAGCGTTCAAGCGCAGACGGACGAGGATGAAGTTCTCCGTTTGGCGGATTCGATCCGTGCGCGGCGACCGGTTGTGGTAACTCCCGATACGACGGTCGGCGGACGAATGGAAGTGTTCTCCGGAGACACGCTGTACAAGTCGCCATGGGGCGCGGTGGCCCGTTCGTTCATCGTGCCCGGGTGGGGACAATGGTACAACGAGCGGCCCCTCAAGGCGGGTGTGTATCTGGCGTCCGACGTGACCATGCTCGCGGTGTATTTCCACAGAGACCGAAAGGTGTCACGGATCGAAAAGCGGCGAAAGTCGGTGGACCGGCAGCTCCGAACAGACCCGTTCCTTACGCAGGAACAGAAGCAGATTCTGTCGGCGCGGTTCGGCGATCTCACGGGCGATCTCGACACCGCGCTGAACCGGCGCAATTTGTTCGGATGGTTCTTTGCGATCTCGCATCTTCTGTCGTTGATGGACGCTTATACCGACGCGCACCTGTTTCGATTTGACGACAAAATCAATCTGAGCCTTCGGTCCGACGGAGCAACCGCGCTGCTGCAGGTCCGTCTGGCGTTCCGATAAACCGCATTCGAGAGGCACTTGTGACCGACGCATCCGCTCCCTCCACGCAACCGGTGGACACCCGGAAACCGGCCTATGACATCCTCGTGGTGGACGACGAGGTCGACAACCTCGACCTGCTCCGCCGCACGTTCCGCCGCGAATACAACGTGTTCACCGCCAATAGCGCGCCGGAAGCGCTGACCCTGCTCGAGCAGCGGGAATTTGCCGTCATCGTGAGCGACCAACGCATGCCGGAAATGACCGGCGTAGAGCTCTTCCAGAAGGCCCGCGAGCGCTACCCGCAGACGATCCGCATCCTCCTGACGGGATACACCGACATCAATGCGCTGGTGGATGCCATCAACATGGGCCACGTCTACCGGTATGTGACCAAACCGTGGAGCCGGGAAGAAATCATGATGACGGTCAAACGCGCCGTGGAACATTATGTGACTTCGAAACAGAACCTTCAGCTCTTAGGAGAACTGCAGGTCAAGAACCAGGAGTTGGAGCGCAGCTACCGCGAGCTGAAGCGGCTCGACGAACTGAAGACCCGGTTCATGGTCATTTCCAGCCACGAACTGCGCACGCCGGCGTCCATCATCTCCGGGAACCTCGAGCTGCTCACGTCCGGGGCGATCGGCGACCTGAGCGGCGAACAGTCGGAAGTGATTGAGAATGCGTACAAGGGCACGACGCGATTGATCGACCTCATCGAAGACGTCCTCGCCGTGCTGCGGATCGATTCGCACAAGATGCAACTCAAAGTAGAGCATGCCCACCTCCGAAAGATCCTGGACGAGGTGGCGTACGACGTTCGGTTGTTTTTGAAGGAGCGGAAGCAGCAGGTTGTGAACGAGCTGCCCGACACGGAGATCGAGGCGGATGCAGGTCGGATGCGGCAGATGTTGATGAACCTCCTGAGCAATGCCATGAAGTACTCCCTTGACGGGAGTACCATCACGTTCACCGGCCGCGTCGAAGGCGAACGGATGCACCTGGTCTGCCGGGACCAAGGCATCGGCATCCCGAAGGAAGAACTCGAAAAGATATTCGAGAAATTCTATCAATTGGGCGACGCCGATCAGCACCGCACCAGCAAGTACAAGTTCATGGGCGGGGGCAGCGGTCTCGGCCTCACCATCGTGCGCGGCATCGTCGAGGAGCATCACGGCGAAGTCTATGCGGCGAGCGAAGGGAAGAACAAGGGTTCCGAATTTCACGTGATCCTTCCGCTGTGCCACGTTCCTGAAGGCGCTGCCTGAGGCCGAAGCCATCCGCTATGTCCGCTCACACCCTCACGTATTCCCACGGCCTGCTCGTGCCCCTGACCCGCTCCTGCGGTGCCCACTGCACGTATTGCACGTTTAAGGTCGAACAGGATCCGCTGCTCTCTTTTGACCGCATCGACGAACTCATCCGCGCGAACTACGATTCCGGTATTTGTGAAGTGGTACTGTGCGCGGGGCAGGCGCTGGACAGCGTACCAACGGTAAAGAGCCAATGGGTGGAGCGCGGATACAGTACGTTTTTCGATTACGTACGGGACATATGCCAGCTGGTCCTCGAGAACCGCCTGTTCCCCACGCTGGACGCCGGACCTATGCTGTACGCGCAGCTGGCCGAGCTGGCCCCGTATCTTGCGGCGCTCACGCTTTCGCTCGAGACCGTCAACCCGGATTTTGCGCGGACGGTGCAGACGAACAAGAGCATCGACGCCCGTCTCGAAACGTTATCGGACGCGGGACTGCTCGAGGTCCCGGTCAACACGGGTGTGCTGATCGGCGCAGGGGAGACGATGAACGACCGGACGGCCACACTCGACACGCTGGCAGAACTCCACGCGAAGCACGGCCACATCCAGAGCGTGACGTTCCAATGTGTATTCCGAGAATCGGGAGAAAGCCGGATGAGCGCCGGTCCGGAGGACATCCACGCGCTGCTGACCTATGCCCGAAAGATCATGCCCGGAGTCAAGCGCACGATGTCCGTCACTTCGTCCTGCCGATGGATTGAGAGTCTCGTCTCGGAAGTGGACGATATCGGTGTGGTGTTCGAAGGCTTCGACGGTATCGACTGGTCCAAACCGTACCCCAAGATCACCGAGATCGAACGGCTGGTGGGGCGCAAGGACGCCGCTTTGAGACCGCGGTTTCCCCGAACGCTGGAGATGTTCGCTCGCTTCGGAATTCGCGATCCACTCGTCCCGATCTTCGAGGAATGGACCAAGAAGAAAGAATTCGGCTATTACCAACGGTGAGGTCATGAACCGTTTTCCCAACCTCCGTATCATAACGCATCCTCTGGTGCAGCAGAAACTCACCCACCTCCGCAACCGGGAGACGTCGCATCGCGAGTTTCGCAAGCTGCTCAGCGAAGTGACGGCGCTGATGCTGTTTAAGATCACGGAGGATCTGCAGACAAAGGAGATCGAGATCGAAACCCCGCTAGAAAGAACGGGGTCGCTCGTCCTGGCCGATGAAGTCGTTCTGGTGCCTGTGCTTCGGGCAGGACTGGGTATGCTCGACGGAGCCCTGGACCTCATCCCGAACGCACGGGTCGGTCACATCGGACTGTACCGAGACGAACGGACGCTGGAACCGGTCGAATACTACAGCAAGTTCCCGCCTACCATGCCTCAGGCCGCGGTCATTCTGCTCGACCCGATGCTGGCCACGGGTGGAAGTTCCTCCGCAGCGGCGGCCATCATGAAACGCCACGGGGTCCGCGACCTCAAATGTCTGTCCCTGGTGGCCGCGCCCGAGGGAGTAAGTCGGATGTTGAACGACCACCCGGATGTACTTATATTTAGTGCCGGCCTTGATCGGCAGTTGAACGACAAAGGTTACATTGTTCCCGGTCTCGGCGACGCCGGAGACCGATTGTATGGAACCCGCTAGGACGAAAACGAAGCGATCCCATATGGCCTATCAACCGGCCGGAGAAGACCGGGCGCCCGATCATCAGATCGTTATTCCCAGCCTCCTCGAGCGGCTGACGGAAGTCGAGGAGGCGACGGAAACCATCTCGAAGCAGTATGCGCTCGAAGAAGACGACCGGGACAACCTGGCCATCGCCGTGACCGAGACGGTCAATAACGCGATTATACACGGCAACAAGCTCGATCCCGACAAGCGCGTGATCATAAGCTTTTACTTTGAACCCGACCGGGTCCATGTGTACATTAGGGATCACGGGCCCGGTTTCGACCCGGGGATGATCGGAAATCCCCTGGACCCGCAGAATATCCTGAAAGAAACCGGAAGAGGCATCTTCATCCTGCGTTCCATCATGGACGACGTCGAGTTCTTCCATCTGACGGACGGTACCGAGGTCAAAATCACAAAAAGGATCAAGTCTGCAGAATAGAAAGGATCGTTCATGCGCGTCTTATGGTCTACGGTATGCGGGCTCCTGCTCCTGACCGCCGGAATCCGGGCACAGGACGAGGACTCGATCGAACAGAACCTGTTCGACAACGGTGAGGAAAGGCTCAGCAATTCCTGGGGGCTGAATATACAAATCTCGACGGCGGGCTTTGTGTTCGGCGGCGTCTATCATAAAAAACTTGCCCCGATGACCTTTGCCGCCGCCTCGCTCGATCTGTTCTGGGTGAACGGCAAGAACGAGCAGACGGACTGGTGGACGGGCCGCACGATCAACGGTGAGAACATCCTGATGCTCCCGCTGATGATCTCCGTCAAGCGCCGCGTGTTTGCTGACGACCTGTCGAACACCTTCCGTCCTTTTGTGACGGCCGGTGTCGGCGGGGCCTTCGGCTGGTACATCGACGGCCAGATGAGCAAGAGCGATCTGCTCGAGAAATTCCCGGACCACGATCCTTCTCAGGTGACCTACACGGTGCTCGCCGGTGTCGGATCGGATTTCGGACGGCCGGGCGACAACGCGTACGGGGTCGATATCAAGTATCAGGTGCTGCGCTTCCCGGACCACCTGGGCCAGCGCAAGAAATTCGATAACGTCCAACTCGGGTTCCACGTGTCGTTCTGATGGAGATACGGATCAAACAACGAAAGCGCGTCGTCGTCGCCATGAGCGGCGGAGTGGACAGCTCCGTGTCGGCCGCCCTGCTCAAGGACGAGGGGTACGAAGTGATCGGCGTGACGATGAAGCTGTGGAATTACGACGAGCTTGGCGACTCCGTCAACCGGGAGAGCGGGTGTTGTTCGCTCGACACCATCCACGATGCTCTGGCCGTGTGTGCGCAGATCGGTGCGCCGCATTATGTGTGGGACCTGAGCGAGGAATTTGGCAAGGCGGTCATCGATGACTTCGTGAGCGAGTATCTCCAAGGCCGGACGCCCAATCCGTGCGTGATGTGCAACAAGCACATCAAGTGGGGCACCTTCCTGGCCAAGTCGCGCAGTCTGGGCGCGGACCTCGTGGCGACGGGCCACTACGCCCGCGTGGCGAGGGACGATTCCACGGGCCGATTTCGTCTGCTCAAGAGCCCCCATGCGCGCAAGGACCAGTCGTACGCCCTGTGGGGCATCCGCCAGAAGGCGCTGGCCATGACGCTCTTCCCCGTGGGGGAACTGACCAAAGAAGAAGTGCGACAGGTGGCCGCGCGGAAGGGCCTTCGTACCGCGGAGAAAAAAGAGAGTCAGGAGATCTGTTTCATCACGGACAATGACTATGGCCGTTTCCTGAAAGACCGCGTGGCCGGTCTTGGAGAGCGTCTTTCCCGCGGCGAGATAAGGACAAGCGACGGGACGGTGGTCGGGGAGCATGACGGGTATCCGTTTTACACGATCGGCCAGCGACGCGGCGTCGGCGTTGCCCTGAATCGGCCCGTCTACGTGACGGAGATCAGCGCGCGCGATAACGTCCTCTACGTGGGACCGCAGGAGGAACTCTACGCGCGGGGCCTTACGGCCAACGAGGTGAACCTCATCCGTCATGAGTCGCTGGACGAACCGTTGGCCGTTACCGCCAGGATCCGGTACAACGACCCCGGGCATCCGGCCGTACTCGCGCCGCTGCCCAACGGCGAGGTCCAACTCGAATTCCAGGAACCCCAGCGTGCGATTACGCCGGGGCAGTCCGTTGTCTTCTATCAGGGCGATGAAGTGCTCGGCGGCGGTTTGATCGACCGCGTCCTGCGCGATGTCCCTGAACCCGTCTGATCCCGATTCCTCGCACCCAAACCGCAGGTTCATCATGTCCACCCATTCCGGCGTCACCAAAGTCACCACCGCCACGCTCCGCAAGATGAAAGAGGACGGCGAGAAGATCGCCTGTCTAACGGCGTACGATTACATCATGGCCGAGCTGCTCGACCAGACCGGCCTGGAGATCGTGCTGGTGGGAGATTCGGCCAGCACCGTCTTTGCCGGTAACGAAACGACGCTTCCGATCACGATGGAGGAGATGTTGTACCACGTCAAGGTCGTACGCAAGGCCGTAAAACGTGCGCTCGTCGTGGCCGACATGCCGTTCATGAGCTATCAGGTGAGCATCGAGGACGCGATCCGGAACGCGGGGCGTTTTTTGCAGGAAGGCCACGCCGAGGCGGTGAAGCTCGAGGGTGGGGAGGAATTCCTCCCCACGATCCGGCGGCTGGTGGAGACGGGCATTCCCGTGATGGGGCATCTGGGCCTTACGCCGCAGTCGATCCATCAGTTCGGTACGTACCGAACGCGCGGCACGACGCAGGCCGAGGCGAAGAGGATCACGACCAACGCCAAGATACTGGAGGAGGCGGGTGTGTTTGCCATTGTACTGGAGAAGATCCCCGCCGCGCTGGCCAAGCGGATCACCAAAGAGGTATCGGTCCCCACAATCGGCATCGGGGCCGGGCCCGGCTGTGACGGCCAGATTCTGGTCACGCACGACATGCTCGGATTGTACGAGAAGTTTCACCCGCGGTTTGTGCGGCGGTATGCGGAACTTGCCACCACGATGCGTGAAGCGTTCGCACGCTACCGCGACGACGTGAAGAAGAAAAATTTTCCCGCCGGTCCGGAGAGTTATTGATCCGGGTTTTGGTTCGTCATTACCGCCAGGAAAGGGCGGCGGTCTCCTGTCGACTCCGACGGACTCGGGAGAGACATCCGGGCGGGCCTCTTTTGCAGCCTCGGCGAGGTTGCTCCCCTATTCTATGATCGTACTCCGTCGTTGTCCCTGTCGGGTTCCCCACATGAACGGTGGCTGCAAGCCCAAGGGTTCTCCGCAGGCGAGTCGGTAGGTCAGTCTCCGGTCAGTCAGAACCAGCCGAGTTTGAATGTCAGCGTCCCCGTCAGACCGGCGAAGTCGCCGCTTTCCAGTTCGTCATGCGTGAGTCCGGTAACGAAACGGTAAGAAAGGCCCGCGCCGGCATGGAACCACCGCGTCACGGTCAGTTCGCCGCTCACTCCCGGCTCCAAGACGAACATGGAAAAGCTCTCGCCGATCTGCCTGCTGGATTTGTCCTTGACGTACTTGGTAAAGCCCATTCCGATCAACGAGTACGCGGCAATCTGTCCGCGTGAGCCTCGGTGGAACGCATATTCCACTTCGGGACCCAGGTAAGCGAACTCGACATCGAGCGGCCCGAACGCAGTTGGCGCGTCCTCCGGCGCGTCTACCTCCGTGAGCATGCCGTAGATGCCACCGCCGACCGTAAGTGTGTGGTTGAAGATCCAGCCGCCGCGCCCGCCCATCAGGACGGCGGTCTGCCCGTTCACGGACGTGATTCTCAATACGGGGGCGCCGAAGCCTCCCGTTTCACGATCGTTTTTCGACAGTGCTTATTCCTGCGCCATCCCGTCAGGGGCAAGAACCGACAACAAGCATACGAGCGTCCGAAGTCGCATACAACCCTCCTGTCCGGTCGAGAATGTGTAATCCATCGTAAGTGAGATATCGCATGGCAGGATCCATTGATTTCAGAGGGTATGCGAAGGTCGGGATATTGTGGGAGAAATCAAAGAGATGTTTTCGTTGATGGCCGCCCATTTGTCCAAGCGTGCAGGCTTACAAACATATGCCGCTCTTTTCTTGGTTGCGAACCCCGGGACGTGCGCCACGGAATCCTTCCGGTTCCGGACGGGCCACTCGAAGAGGATCCGGCCCCACGAAGCACCAGAGAGCACAGATGCGTCTAGCTAAACGCCCCGCCCATGCTGATGGCGAAGACGATGACGCCGATGTAGGCGATCCAAAACAGGCCGCAGAGGATCGTGCCGATCCAGCCGGTCCAGAGACCGATCTGGGCGAGCACCTTGCCCGCCTCCGGAGCAAGGCCGTCGCGGATGGCGCCCAGTTCCTGATTGGCCAGTACGATCGCAATGATGCCCGTCACCGGACCGCAGGAGAAAACCAGCGAACTGATCCCTAGGATCATCGCAACAATGGACTTGGTCGAGGCCGTACCCGACGAGGCGGACGGAGACAAGGGCTGAGGTGCAATGGATCCGGAAGGCTTTGGCGTAAGAGGGGAGCCGCAGTTCAGACAGAACGACGCCGTGTCGGCGTTTTGCGTTCCGCAGTTGGGACAGTAGGCCATGAGACGCCTCGCTTAGTTGAATGCGGAAATGCCGGTGATGCTCTCACCGATGATCAGACCGTGTATGTCATGCGTACCCTCGTACGTCTTGACGGACTCGAGGTTCATCATGTGCCGGATCACCGGATACTCGTCGATGATGCCATTGGCGCCGAGCACTTCGCGCGCGAGCCGGGCGATCTCGAGGGCGATGGATACGTTGTTCCGCTTGGCCATTGAGACCTGGTTGAACCGGTACCTGCCCTGGTCCTTGAGCCGGCCGAGCTGCAGCGCGAGCAGCTGCGCTTTGGTGATCTCGGTGATCATGTAGACGAGTTTTTCCTGCACGAGCTGGAAACTCGCGATGGGTTTGGAGAACTGAATGCGCTTCTTGGCGTAGTCGAGCGCGCAGTCGTAACAGGCCATGGCCGCCCCGATTGCGCCCCACGCGATGCCGTACCGCGCCTGCGTAAGACACATCAGCGGCGATTTCAGTCCGTCGCTCTTCGGAAGGAGATTGGCCTCGGGGATCCGGCAGTCCTGGAAAACGAGTTCGCTGGTCACCGAGGCGCGCAGGGAGAACTTGCCCTTCATCTCGGGCGCGGAAAATCCGGGCGTGCCTTTTTCCACGAGGAATCCGCGCACGGCGCCGTCGAGCTTGGCCCACACGACCGACACGTCGGCCACGGTGCCGTTGGTGATCCACATTTTGGCGCCGTTGAGCACGTAGTGCTTGCCGTCCTTGACGGCGCGGGTGATCATGCCGCCCGGGTCGCTGCCGAAGTCGGGCTCGGTCAGGCCGAAACAGCCGACCTTCTCGCCCTTCGCGAGTTTCGGCAGCCAGTGGCGTCTCTGTTCCTCGTTGCCGTACTGGAAGATCGGGAACATCACCAGCGCGCCCTGAACGGAAGCGAAACTGCGCACGCCGCTGTCGCCGCGCTCGAGCTCCTGCATGATAAGACCGTACGCCACGTTGTTCATGCCCGCGCAGCCGTACTCCTCGGGCAGGTTGGCGCCGAACACGCCCAGCTCGGCCATCTGGCCGATCAGCTCGTTCGGGAATGTGCAGTTGCGGTTATGTTCCTCGATGACCGGGAGGACGTGCTCGTCGACCCATTCGCGCACGGTATCGCGCGTGAGCCGCTCGTCTTCGGTCAGCAGGCTATCTATATCGAAATAATCCACTCCCTTGAATCTACCGGCCATACATACTCCTTGATAGGATAGAACACTATAGAACAACTATAGAACACGGACTCACACGGATTATACGGATTTGCACAGGTTCAACCTAAGTTATTATCCGTGTTAGTCCGTTTCATCCGTGTAAATCTGTGTGCCGTTTTCGAAATACCGTAGAACACGCATT
>JBBIJR010000003.1:0-88543 GCA_037445875.1 Bacteroidota bacterium
ACACTCGAGGCAGGCTCGCAGACGGGGTTGGTGGACAAGAGGTTTTATTATCTCGCCGACCACTTAGGTTCCACGCGAGTGGTCTTGGATCAGTCGGGAAACATTACCAGTTGGTCCGATTTTTACCCCTACGGGAAGGAATCCCGGGGTTCTTCGTCGGTGAATGCGCCTGCCGAGAAGTTTACAGGCAAGGAACGTGATGCGGAATCAGGCTTGGATTACTTCGGTGCGAGGTATTACAACGCCGATATTGCGAAGTGGACTTCCGTTGATCCCCTTAGCAGCAAATATCCGTCACTTAGTCCATATCACTATGCCGCAAACAATCCAATTTTCTACGTTGATCCGAACGGAATGGAGATTGGAGAAGGCAGAGAGATATTCGATGATTATCGGAAGAAAGTCCAGGGTAAGTTGACGAGCGCACAAAGCCACCTTGCAAAACTTCAGTCAAAAGAGAAGAAGGACGAGAAGAAGATAGCAAAATTGCAGGGTGAGATCTCAGAGTTAAATTCAACTCTTGGAGAATTGAGTGAGTTAGAAGCATCATCTCAGCTTTACAACATCATTGTGAGCCCGGTTACTGCGTCTGGAGGATTTGGAGGAGAAATCGGATACGATGCACAGACGAATGCAGTCAACGTTTTCATTACCAGCTTGAATGATATTGGTTCAATTGCGCACGAGTTAAAGCACGCTTACCAATTTCAAGTTGGTCAGACCTCAATTCAGGGAACTGGTCACGGCGGTGGTCTATTGCATGATCTTGTTGACGAAGCGGGTGCGTACAAACGGGGCTCGTTGTTTGGCCAACCGTCATATTCTGTTTCCGACCTTCAGAAACACAAGCAATATGGAGGGCGTTCTCCTGAGTATGCGAGCAGGACCAGCCAACGGACGTTGAGCACGCCTTTTGATGCCTTAAGTACGTATGAGGATCGTCTCAGGGCTAGGAATGCTATCGGGCCGACTCCATTTAATTACTTCATTGGATGGGATAAGAAATAGATGAGGATACTATTCGGCTTGATCCTAATTAGTGCGATGTGTTCGTGTGTGTTTTTCAACCAAACAACGCACATAGCAGGCACATATAAATACGAAGAAAAAGCAGGACGTGATTATGGGTATGTGTGTCAAATCGTGCTGAGAGAAGATAGTACTTTCGAGTTTGCAGAAGACGGTCACATGGTTCATTCAAAAAGTTCAGGACGTTGGCACTGGATAGACGGGACAGTGGTCCTTTCCAGTTACAAACAACATGGAATCAAAGCAGTGTCAGAGGACAACAATTCAAAAGGCGACTCGGTTGAAGTAAGAGTGGTTACTCACGACAGTGTTCCGCTCGTCGGTGCTGTTGTAATCATTAACGACGACACGGTTCACAGTGATCTTTCCAATGCGGCGATCTTGAACAAAGATGGAATTGCGCATTTCAAGAGACAAGAAGTACACTTGATAACCGTATCCATGATAGACAAATATGTTCATACAACAAGGAGTCGGGATGCGAGTAGGTTTATAATTACGGTCGTGTTGAGCGAACCAGCCTATCAGTATTTTGATTCAGCCAAATGGAAAATTGAGAAGAACAAGCTATTCAGGGATTCAAATTTCGTTCTAAAAAGAGTCAAATAGCTTCGCCCTCACTGCTCGCGGGTTTCCTGATTAGTCCGCTCGCAGTCAGGGCTTGCGTTGAAGAATTAGCCGGATCCCGCTCTTGAGCGATGATCGTAGCGAATCCGAAAAGTGGTCTTCCCAAAAAAGTGCTTATCGGGAAACTTGGCTAACCGAATGGAAATTACTATCCAAATGGGCTCCTCTCCCGTAGCGGAACATCCGTGCGCGCTCGGAAGGAACAATTCACGGGGAAAGAGCAGGATACCGAGACAGGATCTTACTACTTCGGAGCGAGATACTACAATCCGACGACCAGCGCCTGGGAGTCGACTGATCCGTATGGCGAAGGTTATCCGGACATGTCACCTTACAATTACGCCAACCGGAATCCTGTCATTTATACTGATCCGACCGGTGCAGTCATAATCGATAGATATGGCATCTTCGCTGATTTCGTGGCTGAGGTGAGGAGGAAGATTCAGGAAATCTACGAGGAAAAAGAGGAATTCAAGGCTCACGGTTCAAAGAAAAGCGAGGAGCAGTGGAAGACACATTTTCAGAACCTGGAAAAACTCGAGGCACTTGAGCAAATACTGGAGGAACTTCATGCTCTGCATATGGCAGAGCAGGGATATGAACTCTTACTTCAGGTTGATCCGTTTGGTGAGAAGGGAGGAGCGACACATTATGATCCACTATCGAAACGTGTGAAGATCTTTGTCGAGGGCCCGCGTGATTTTCCGAGGTGGGCGCATGAGCTAAAGCATGCTTACCAGTTCCAGGTCGGGGAACTGTCGTTTGACTACACTGGAGCAGTGGGAGGTGCGTTGTATGACCTTGTCGATGAAGAGAATGCATATGCGCGGAGCAGGCTCTTTAAGGGTGTATATCATTCAATAAAATAACTCCAATCCAAGAGTGACTACGTAAACATCCGAGAGCGTACTACTCAAAGAACGCTGCAGACAAAAAATGGAGGCACGTTGACGCTTGAGGACCAAATGAGGATTTGGAATTCCATTAACGACTCTCCGCTGTTCAACTATTTCATAGGATGGGACAAGAAATGATCATGCTCAGGCGCTTCGGTTTCTACGCTCTTGATGTACTGTTTGTAGTTGCACTTTCGTGCACTTCTGCTAATGTCTGGAATCCCGAAGGCGTGTATGTGCACGAAAATGAAGGCTACCTTGGCTATGTAATTCTATTTGCAGATGGCATTTTTACTCATAGTGACTATAGCTGGGATCACTCCTACTATGGCATCACCGGCAGATGGAAATGGCAGGGAGACAAAATTATCCTCGACAGTTTCCTAAAACAGGGGCTAATCGGTGTATGCGAGGAGAATTGTACAGAGTGTGATTCTGTCTTCTTTGTGGTCAGGATAAAGGACGGTGCACCGGCTGCCGGTGCCACAGTTGTGATTAATCTTGATAGCATTAAGGCAGACACATCGAACGCAGTTGTTCTTGATGCCGAAGGAAGAGGCTCTTTCGAGGATCAAGAAATAACAAGATTCAGGATATTCTGGTTTGCCGAGGTCATAGATTGGTATGTCAGGAATAAGAATGCAAATCACTACACCGTAATGTTGTCTTTCCCAGGTGAGCCCTCGAATATATTTTGAGAATGAGGCATGGAAGATCCGTGGGGAGAACCTTGTGACTCCGGACGGGCATGTCTTTCAGAAAAGGCGCTGCGATCGCGCCTTCTCAACGCCACCGAGGCCGTACTACCCATGATGAATGAAAAGCAGATACGAGCCAGGCTTGAGAGCGCCCTGAACGATGCACTAAGTAATCATCTTCCTGTCAGCGTCAGCCGGCTTGCCAGAGCCTTGAGGATGACTCCGAGGAATCTGCACAAGATTACGAAGAAGCATTATAACCTCAATCCCCATAGATTGATTGAGAACTGGAAACTCGAGAAGGCCGCGAGGATTCTCGTGGATTTTCCGGCTCTGGAGATCGAAGATGTTGCCGTGAAGTCAGGCTATCGCAGCGTCTACACCTTCTACCGGTCTTTTCGACAGCGCATCCGCATGACGCCCTCGGCCTGGAGAACCGAAACTGGCCGGATGACCGTCGAGGAATTGTCTTCCAAACTGACAAGCGTTTTGTGGATGCCGTAAGACGAGCCGGGAAAGCGGGCGACCCGTCCTTCCGTGTCACCTACTGCACAAAAAAACGTCCCGCCATAACAGCAGGGCGTTCTATTGAAGGAGGATAAACTCCCAATTCCAGCTCTCCTTCTCTCCTGAGGGCCGGATGATTGGGTCAAAATGCGTAGTTGATTCGGAAACTCAGCCGGTAGTCTCCGTTTTTCCGGGACACATTCCTGGCGATGTCGAACCGGAACAGGTCCTTTTCATCTCCCAGGCCGACGCCGATGTCGGTCTCGATGCGCTCCGAGTCAAATCCGCTGAACAGCTCCGTGTAACTGTCGATCGGACGACTCCACGCCGTGCCCGCATCGGCGAACAGGATGATACTGAACGGGTCCAGAACGAAAATCCTGTCTCTGGAGAAACGCCCGGAACTCAGACGATATTCCACGTTCAGAAGGGCCATGTGATTGCCGCCGAACTCCTTGTAGTCGTGGGCGCGAAGCGTGGACACACCGCCCACATACATCGTCTTCTGGAGCGGCAGGTCGCCCGTAGCCGAGCCTAACATCAGCCGAAAATCGAGATTCTCCCACCGGCTCAACGGCTGGTACCGGGTAACGTCCACGCGATAGCGCGTGAACCGGAAGTCCGAGCCGAGGGCCGCACCGCTGTGCTCCACTTCACCGGCCAGCCTCCAGCCCACCCGTTTAGCGTGCTTTCGAGCCGAACGGGCGATCCGCACGTTCTCCAACTCTGCCTGAAAAACAAGGCTGTTCATGAACCCCTCGTCAACCGGCGGATTGTCCCGGAACTCCTCTCGGGGGAAGAACACGGCCCATTTCGTATTGAGGTCCAGCGACCGGTAGCGGTCCCGGCGGAATGCGGCCGTCAGTTTCAGATTGCGGTTGAGGTTCTGGCTCGCATGGACGCTGAATCCCTGGGCGCGGAAGTAGTCCCAGTAATCTCGCTTGAACAGCAGCGCGTTGAAAACGTTCTCGGCATGGCCTATGCGCCAGTAGTCCTCACTGGAGGTCAGGTCGTGCACTTCGGCGCCGACCTCGAACCGATACGCCCGTCCCCAGAAACGATCCAGGCCGCCTTGAAAACGGACCGCCTTCTCGTTGAAGGCATAACCCACCTGACCGTACAGCCGCAGCGGCTTGAAACGGAACATCGAATGCGCCCGGTCCACTTTGGCCCCGAGGAAGAGACCGTCTACCCGATTGTAGTCGAATGCCACAGGAGAATCGTCGTATTCTTTCAGGCGGCGATAACGGTATTCGGTACTGAGGAGGTCCGCCCGGTTCGGTTTTCTCAGGTCCTCGACCTCGTCCTCCTGCATCGATTCGTCGGACTCGTCCGCATCGTCCGTGTTCTCGTCGGCGGAACGCCACTTCTTCTGCGATCGGTCCATGTGAATACTGATGTCGGGATCCCGCGGGAGGTCCCTGTGTACGGCCTCGAGTTCCTGTCGCAGGTCCTTCAGTTCCCTCTTGAACGATTCCAGGTCGAGCGTCGAGTCCACCTCCTTTGGAAGTTCCGGCAGCGCCTCTTCGCACACCGCCATCTCGCCAACCGCGGAAACGCCTTCGGTGTACTCCTGCCAGGAAGTGTGGCGTATGAGGGACAGGTCGACGGTACCGCTGCGAACGGTGACTTCACCGTCGATGACCGTGATCGTGCCGTTCACGGCGGCCGACTTTTCCACTCCAACGGCGCCATCGACGACGACCGCCCTTCCCTCCAGGGCGCCTCGAATGATCAGCGTGCCGCCCGATACGATCAGGTCGGCGTGGAGGACCTTGTCGGCCGGTATCGTATAGTCTCCCTCGTAGATCAGCAGGAAGGATGAACCCTCGAAATCTTTCTCTTTGATCCAGTCAATTTTGGACGTCTGCTGGCTGAAGCAGGCTCCTGCCAGCCAGAGGGTCGCCAGGCCAAAGGTTAATGTTTTCATTGTGTTATCCTCTCCGAGGAGAAGGGAAAAGACGGATCGTTCAGACTATTGTTAGACTGGAAAAAACAAAAAAAGTTTCACCGCCCGTCGGCCTAATGCATGCCAATGTACGACCGAAGGTAAACCTGGCAGAGCGCGGTTTGCCTAGGCCGCTGCATCTTTCCTGCGTCCCGAATCACCGGTTTGGGTGGACCTTAACCGGGCGCTCATGTGCCGCCGATGCTCTGTTCCCCAGCGGCACATGGCGTTGAGGATCGGCCCGAGGCTTTCGCCGAATTCAGTCAGCGAGTACTCGACGCGGGGCGGGACTTCCGCGTAAACCTTGCGGTGAACGATGCCGTCCCTTTCCAGTTCCCGCAATTGCTGGGTGAGCATTTTCTGGGTGATGCCGGAGATGGAACGCTTGAGCGCTCCGAACCGAAGGGTTCCTCCGCGCAGGTTGAAGAGGATCAGCGTTTTCCACCTTCCCCCGATGACCTGCAAAGTCGTTGTGATCGGGCAGAACGCCGGGTTCTTTTTCATGTTCATAGTTTCCTCCAGGATACTATCATACCAATTGGTGCTTACTTGACAATATAGCACCGGGTGCCTAGATTGGCAATGCGAATCCCGGTTCGTTCCGTTCAACAACCTGCCCACAAGGAGAGGCCGTGCGCCTGCTCATAGGTTACCTTAGAGGTTACTGGAAACTGGTCACGCTGGCCCTCGTGCTGGCCGCCGTCAATCAGATCTTTTCACTCCTGGATCCGTGGATCTTTCGGCTCGTGATCGACAATTATGCTACGAAGTACCGGGAATATACCCAGCCGGAGTTCTTCGCAGGCGTGATTTCACTGCTGGGGGCCGCCGTCGGGGTGGCCTTCGTTTCACGCGTGGCGAAAAACCTGCAGGACTACTACATCAACGTCATCACGCAGCGCCTCGGCGCGCGCATCTATTCGGACGGCCTGAGCCATTCGCTGGAACTACCCTACGCGGTGTTCGAGGACCAGCGAAGCGGCGAGACGCTCGGCAAACTGCAGAAAGTGCGAAGCGACGTGGAGCGGTTGATCTCGGCGGCGATCAACGTGCTGTATACGACACTGGTGGGCATCGTGTTCGTGACCATCTACGCTTTCAGCGTCCACTGGGTGATTGCGCCCATCTATTTCATGACCATCCCGATCATCGGATGGGTCAGTTCCACGCTGAGCAAGCGCATCAAGAAGGTGCAGAAGGCGATCGTGGCCGAATCCACGGCGCTGGCCGGCACGACGACCGAGTCGCTCAGGAACATCGAGCTGGTGAAGAGCCTGGGGCTGGCCGGTCAGGAGATCGGACGTCTGGAGGCGGCGAACAGAAAAATTCTCAAGCTGGAACTGAAAAAGGTCCGATACATCCGCAGTCTCAGCTTCGTTCAGGGCACCACGGTCAACTTCCTGCGTACAACGATCCTGTTCATCATGCTGTACCTCATTTTCCTTCAGGCCATCACCTTCGGCGAGTTCTTTTCGTTGTTCATTTACTCTTTCTTCATCTTCGGTCCGCTGCAGGAGCTCGGCAACATCATCAACATCTATCGCGAGGCCGAGGTTTCGCTGAACCACTTCGAAGGTATCCTGACCACGCCGAAGGAGGCAAGGCCGTTGTCTCCCGTGCTGCTCGATCGCGTGGTCACGCTGGAATTTGACTCCGTTCGTTTTCAGCATGGCTCGGCGAAAACGCCCGCGGTCCGGAACATCACGTTTTCGGCCCATACGGGCGAGAAGATCGCATTCGTGGGGCCGTCGGGCGCGGGCAAAACGACCCTGGTAAAGCTGTTGGTCGGGCTGTATTCGCCGCAGGCGGGCGGTATTCGATACAACGGCCACCTTCACACGACCGTCGACCTGGACCGGCTGCGCGAGCAGATCGGTTTCGTTACGCAGGACACGCAGCTGTTCGCCGGCACGATTCGCGAGAACCTGCTTTTCGTCAACCCTCGTGCAACCGATGAACAGTGTCTTGACGTGCTGGAGCGCGCCGCCTGTCAGAGTCTGCTTCGAAGGGCCGATCGCGGTCTGGATACCCTGATCGGGGAAGGAGGCGTCAAGGTGAGCGGGGGAGAAAAGCAGCGGTTGTCCATTGCGCGGGCCCTGCTGCGACAGCCGACGATCCTGATCTTCGACGAGGCCACATCGAGTCTCGACTCACTGACAGAAGATGAAATCACGCAGACCATACGGGACGTGTCTTCCGCCGGCAACCGCATCACGATCCTGATCGCGCACCGGCTGTCCACGGTGATGCACGCGGACCGGATCTACGTGCTGGAGAAGGGAAGCATCGTGGAACACGGACAACATGCCGGGCTCGTGGACCAAAAAGGCCTCTATTACGCCATGTGGAGACAGCAGATCGGCGAAGCCGACGGGCTCAACGGACGGGAAACGGCGGATGTCGGTTCGACGGAATCTCATTCACCCCGCTTCGAAGGATAGACTTCGAGTCATCTAGAGAAAGGATCAACGATGCATCCCACCCTGGACTGGACGGTGGGTCCCTTCACCGCACCGGATGACGGTCGCGCCGACCTTGAGGGTCCGGACGACCGCGACCTGTTGGACGCGTACTCGCGGACGCTGGTGGACGTGGCCGAGCGCGTCAGCCCTTCTGTCATCAACCTCGACGTCACTCACCGCGTCCGGAGCGGCCACGAGCGCGGCGGGAGCGGGTCCGGAGTAGTCTTCACGCCCGACGGACTTGCCCTGACCAACAGCCATGTGGTGCACGGAGCCCGCCGGCTCAGGGCCACCCTGCCCGACGGTTCGGCCTTCGACGCGGACCTGATCGGCGACGATCCCGATACGGACCTTGCCGTTGTGCGCCTGAATGCGTCGGGCCTGACACCGGCCGTCCTCGGAGACTCGTCGCGCATCCGTGTCGGTCAACTGGCGGCCGCCATCGGCAATCCGTACGGCTTCCAGTGCACGCTGACCGCCGGTGTGGTGAGCGCCCTGGGCCGGTCCTTGCGTTCTGTCTCCGGCCGTCTGATCGACAATGTGATCCAGACGGACGCGGCCCTCAATCCCGGAAACTCCGGCGGTCCGCTGGTCAATTCCCGCAGTGAAGTCGTCGGCATCAACACGGCCGTGATCCGCATGGCCCAGGGATTGTGCTTCGCCGTTCCGGTGAACACCGCCTCGTTCGTGGCCGTTCATCTCATACAGCACGGTTCGATCCGACGGGCGTACCTGGGCGTGGCCGGACAGAACATTCCCCTTACCCGCCGTACCGTCCGCGCTCTTCAACTTCCTGTACAGTCGTCCGTGTTGATAGTCTCTGTTGAGCCATCAAGTCCCGCGGAAAGGGCAGGACTTCGCAAAGGCGACGTGCTTATTGCCCTGGACTCGACGAACATCGGAAGCATCGACGACCTGCACCGGTTTCTCACGGGCCGCATGATCGATCGTTCCCTCACCGCAACCGTGATCCGTGACGGCGGCGTGAAAGATCTTCTCGTCGTACCGGGCGGCCGCCCCACCTGATCGAGACGAATCGGCAGCGTGCAAAAGCAGGTTAGTTGATCTTCGCCGCACATCCTTTTTTTGCTGCTGATGAGGCATGAACACTTGATTGATGAAACCGGGAAACAACGCAGGCGGCGATGGGGACCTGGATGAAGCAGGTCATGCTTGCGTCGGGGATCGTCCCGGCGCTTTTTCTTATCACGTGCAGTAGAGGAGACCGTCCATTGGAGCCCCCTCGAGCCGGAAAAGTGTTATGGTCGGACACGACTCACGGAGAGATTCGCGAAGACCCGTATCGATGGCTGCGGGAACGAGAAGATCCCGACGTGAAAGCTTACCTGGAAGCTGAGAACGCCTATTCCGCGGCCTGCATGGCTTCGACGGAAGGGCTTCAGAAGACGCTATACGACGAAATGGTGGGCCGCATCAAGGAAACGGATACCACGGCGCCCTACAAGAAAGGCGCGTTCTACTACTACTCCAGAACGGAACAGGGTAAGCAGTATTCCATCTACTGCCGAAAGAAGGGATCGCTCGATAGCCCCGAAGAAATTCTGCTCGATCTGAATGTCCTGGCGGAGGGTCATGCCTATCTGACGATGGGTATCTACGAGATCAGCCCCGATCATAGACTGCTCGCCTATTCGCTGGATACCGTCGGATCGGAACGATATACGGTGTCGTTCAAGGATCTCGAAACCGGGCGCCTGCTGGCGGACGAACTCATCGGCACGTACTACGATGCGGCGTGGGCGGACAACCGGACGTTCTTTTACACGACCATCGACGAAGCCAATCGGCCGTTCAGGCTGTACCGGCATAAGATAGGGACTCCTCAAGCCGCCGATGTTCTCGTTTTCGAAGAGAAAGACGAACGCTTCTTTGTCAAGATCACCAAGACACGCAGCGAGCGATTTCTCCTCATGGAGCTTTCGAGTCAGATCACGAGCGAGGTGCACGTGCTTCCGGTTTCGGACCCGGAAGGCAGGTTCCGCCTGTTTGCACGCCGCCGAGAGGGGGTGGAGTATTCCGTGGACGACTGGGACGGCCAATGGTATGTACTCACCAACGACAACGCCGTCAATTTCAAACTCATGAAGACCACGCTTGATCGCACGGAGGAATCCTACTGGAAAACCGTCATTCAGCATCGGGAGGACACGCTAATCGAAGACATCGATACCTTCAAGGACCACCTCGTTGTCCACGAGCGCACGAAGGGGCTGCGGCGGCTGCGGGTCCGGCATCGGCGCAGCGGCGAGGAGCACTACGTGAAGTTCGACGAGCCGGTGTATACGCTGTACGATGGCGACAACCCGGAGTATGAGACTTCCGTCTTCCGTTTCGTTTATGTCTCCTTCGTCACGCCTAAATCCGTTGTTGACTACGACCTCGATCATCGGACGCGGGAACTGATAAAACGTGAGGAAATCGGGCAATACGATCCGACGGCGTATCATTCCGAGCGCGTCTTTGCCAAAGCGGCGGACGGCCACGAGATACCGATTTCTCTCGTCTTCCGGAAGACTACTGTCCGTGACGGATCGGCTCCACTGTTGCTATACGGGTACGGGGCCTACGGAATCACAAGCGAACCCTCGTTCAAGTCGCCGCTTGTGAGCCTGCTCGACCGAGGTTTCATCTACGCCATTGCCCATGTGCGCGGCGGCGAAGAGCTTGGAAGGCTCTGGTACCACAACGGTAAACTGTTGAACAAGAAGAACACCTTCACCGATTTCATCGCGTGTGCGGAATTCCTCATCGACGCGCGTTACACTTCCCGGGACAAACTCGCCATCATGGGCGGCAGCGCGGGAGGACTGCTCGTGGGCGCCGTGACGAACATGCGGCCTGACCTTTTTCATGCCGTCGTCGCCAAAGTGCCGTTCGTGGACGTGCTCAACACCATGCTCGATCCGACGCTGCCGCTGACGGTTATCGAGTACGAGGAATGGGGTAACCCTGCAGAGAAAGCGTTTTACGAGTACATCCGGTCGTACTCGCCGTACGACAACGTCGAAGCAAAGGCATATCCCCACATGCTCGTGACGGCGGGCTTGAACGATCTGCGTGTATCGTACTGGGAGCCTGCCAAGTGGGTGGCGCGGTTGCGGGCGATGAAAACCGATCACAATCTGCTCCTGCTCAAGACGAACATGGGGGCAGGCCACAGCGGAGCCTCCGGTCGTTACGACTACCTCAAAGACGTGGCCTTCGAATATGCCTTCCTCCTCGACCGGATGGGTCTCTCGTCGTGAGCTCACCTCTTGCGGCGGCGCGAATCGGCTGCGTCCGCCTCAACGTCCGGGACGTCGATCGTTCCCTCCGCTTCTACTCCGGGCGCATCGGCCTCAAGGTTGCTCACCGTGAGGGGACCGGCATTCACCTCTCGGCGAACGGCGATCCACCTGCACAGGTCGTGCTCTCCCACGCCGATCGGGAACCGGAAACGCCTACGTCAGGCCTCTTCCACTTCGCGCTGCGGGTTCCCACTCGGCGGGACCTTGCTCAAACGCTCAGGCGTATGATTCGGGACGGAGTGCGGATTCATGGCGTCGCCGACCACGGAGTGAGCGAAGCGCTGTACCTGGCGGACCCGGAAGGCAACGGCATCGAGATTTACTGCGACCGGCCTGTTGAACAGTGGCCCAGCGTGCGCGGCCGGCTGGCCATGGTCACGGATCCGCTGGATGTGGATAACCTGATGCAGGAAGCTGGACCGGAGTACGAAGGGCCGACAGGCAGCGGCGTTCCTCCGGCGACCGACGTGGGCCACATCCACCTGAGCGTGGCGGAATTGGCCGCCGCGAAGGCGTTCTATTGCGATACCGTCGGCCTGGCGGTAACGCAGGATACCTACCCCGGAGCGCTCTTTATGGCAGCCGGCGGTTATCATCACCACGTTGGTGCCAATGTGTGGAACAGCCGGGGCCTTCCGCCGAGGAAAGAGGGAACGCCCGGCCTGGAGGCTTTCGAGCTTATAGTTCCCGATCAACGCAGTGTCGAGGCAATTTCCGAGCGTCTTGAAATGACCGGATATGCCGTTCGCTCGTCCGATGAGGGACACCTGGCCGTGCGGGACCCGGACGGCATCGAGGTTTGGATAAGGAACTGACGGCCGAAAACAATAAAGCCGTCCAGGTCTGCCCGGACGGCTTCTCCATAAGCAAGAAACCGTTAGAGGGGCGTGATCGTGACGTTGTGATTGCTGTCAATGACCACCTGGTACGAATGAGTTCCGATGGTCATCGTGGCGCCGCCGGAAGAGAAGGTCACGCTTCCGTTGACATCGTAATCGCCGTTGATCCCGCCGACGCCTTCCGGATTGGGTTCCACGTCCTGATTAATCGTAAACGTCATGGTTCCACCGGAGGGGACCGTCGAGCCTTCGGCGACGGTGACGTTGTTGAACGTCTGCACGTAGGTGCCGTCGTACGTGATGTCGTCGCCGCTCTGGGGCGTATCGCGGCCGATCTCGACCCGGACGTGAAAGGTCAACGAACCGTTGTACGTAAGGACCCCGCTCGCCGTATTGGCCCAATCGGCGAACCCGTCGATGACAAACGCGGTGTTCACGATCTCCACAAAGATCTCCTGCGAGGGCGCCGTGTTGAAACTGTCGTCGGCGCTGATGCTGACGTAAGCGGTGTCCGTGAACGTCGGAGCATAGAAATTGGGTACGCCGGTGCCGAACAACGTCGGAGCGAATGCAACCGTGGCCGTCGCCGCGAAGGTTCCACCGCGCAGGTCGTAGTCCGCGGTGCAGGTCCACACACCTGAGGCCAGCGTGCACGTATCCACTTCCGTCTTGAGAAGCCCCGTCACGACGGATACCGCCAGTGCCCCTGTGTCGTATCGCGTGGTGTCGGTGAGTTCCAGCCCGATGTCGGTGATCAGCAGCGCATTGCTGACGACCGCCTCGCCGCCCCTGCTGTCCGAGGCCACATCGTCCTCGAAAATCGATTTCACCTCGTCGCAACCGGCGGCCAGGACCAGCGAAAGACCGCCCGTGATCAACAACCGGAATACGTGGGTACGCATGGTGTGACTCCTCCTCTTGTGACCGGGAAATGGCTGAGTATACTCACAAGCGACGGGCGTGTCAATAGATTCCTTCTTCCCGTCGGTGAAAAATCGTGGCCTCGTTGAAAACGGTCATGTATATTGCGGCATTCGGCCGCCGCCCGCTCGTGTGGACAGGTTTGGCCGTCAACACGGAGGAACGATGTCCTACGTTACGATTCGCAGAACCGGCGAACGACTGCCGGTCAGCAAGATCCTTTGCGTCGGCGCCAATTACGCCGATCACATCGCGGAGATGAACCCGGGTAAACCCGTGGTGAAACCTGTGGAACCCGTGATCTTTATGAAACCGCCGTCGGCCATCGTCCGTGATGGAGGATCCATTCTCATTCCGCGCGGGTCCGGGGAGTTGCACCATGAGGTTGAGTTGGTCGTGGTCATCGGCCGGGAAGGAAAACACCTCACCCGGGATCGTGCGCTGGATCACGTGCTGGGTTTTGCGGTGGGCGTGGATCTGACCCTGCGGGATCTGCAGACGGAGGCGAAGAAAACAGGGCGTCCGTGGACGATTGCCAAGGGCTTTGATACTTCGGCGCTCATCTCCGACGCCGTACTGAGGGAAGAGGTACCCGGACCGGCCTCGTTTGAACTGAAGCTGTCGGTAAATGGAATCGTGCGTCAGCGAGGCCTGACCTCCGGAATGCTCTTCGGCATCCCGGAAATCCTGATTTACGTGTCGACCTTCTTTACGTTGTGCCGCGGCGACTTGATCTATACAGGGACACCGGCCGGTGTCGGACCGCTAAAAGAGGGAGACCGTGTGAAAGCGGAACTGGTGAACCGGGCGGTAGTAGAGGGCGTGGTGGGACACGCGAGCGGTTAATCCGTAGCCGTGGACAGCTTCTTCTCCAGGATCGCAATCAGATCCGGAACGGACTTGCTTCCACCTTCCTCCAGGGCTGCCAGAAAAATCTGGAAGTTCCCGTTCCGGTTGGAGCAAAAGACAATCCTGGTGCCGTCCGGGGCGAAATGCGGGAACAGGTCGTCCTTGTCGTCAACGGTGATCCGCGTCGGCTCGTTGCCATCCGACTGCATACGATAAATCTCGTAATTGCCGTCGCGGTTGGTGGTGAAACAGATGAAGGCGCCGTCGCGGGACATGTTCGGCTGGAAGTCGTTGCCTTTCGATTTGCTCAGATTGACCGGCTCTTCCTTGCCGTCGGCAGTACCGAGAAAGATCTCGTAGTTACCGTCGCCCTTCTTGCCCGCAAACACGACCTGATGGCCTCCCGGCAGCATGTGCGGGTCCGTGTAAAACGTCTTCTCATCACCGAATATCTTGAACAGGAAGTTCCCGTCTTTTTCGATACTGTATATGCCGGAGGCCTTGTCCCAGAAGGGGTTGTTGCTGAAATCGAGCCGGTCGCTGGCAAACACGACGCTCTGGGTATCCACGAACACCGGGTTCCAGTTGTCCGCGCCGTAACTCGTTGTGATCTTTTTCTGGTTCTTTCCGCTGTTGTCCATGTAGTACACTTCACGGATGGGATACCGCTTGCCCGTCTTGTCCTCACGCGTGGACGAGAACGTGATGAACCGGCCGTCCGGTGAATAGGCGGGGTTTTCGTCGGCGGAGGCATCGGTGGTCAATCGGGTGACGGAAGCTTCTCCTTGCGATACAACCAACGTGTACACATCCCAGTTGCCGTTCCGGTTGCTCTGGAATACGATCCGGGAACCGTCGGGGGAGAACGATGGGTCGATGTCGTCGAAAGACGAGGTCGTCAGCGGCGAGATATTGAACGCGCTCGAGAATCGGGCGGCAATACGGTCTTTGTAGGCCTCTGCCTTGTAGTCTCTCAGCACCTTGAGGTAGCTTTCGTACGCCGAGCGGCGACGATCCATGGCCAGCAGGAGTTCCGCCCGGGCAAACTGTACATCCATGTTGGTCGGGTCGGTAGTCAGGGATTTGTCCAGATACTTCAGGGCGTAGGGGCGCCGCTGCAGGAGCAGGTACTCCTGGGCGATGTCGTAGCAGATGCTGGCGCTGCTGTCTTTGTAGTACTGATGAAACAATTCCGTCAACCGGTCACTCAGGGTTTGGGTGGTATCCAGCACATACGCAGGTCCCGTGGCTATAGTTGTGTCCCCGACGCCCGATACGAAAGCCGAGTCCTGGGCGCGGACCTGGGGAACCGCCGTGATCAGGAGAATGGACCATAGGATCCACATGCGGACACGATCCCTGCGCAACGTCATTGGAACGTCAACCTCCATAAGGGTCTTTGGACATGAGTAACGCAAAATGTTAGGGAAAAGGACCTATAAATGCAAGCGCTTTTTAGGCTTACACACGAGGGGAACTTGTCCGCCGCCGGCACGTTTAAATGCCGTGCAGAACTTTTCTGTTTTTAATGTCCCCGCCTTTCATATATTGGCAACCGTCTTGCGATACCCGCACGCTTTACGTTGACGAATCAAGAAAGGGTTTTCTCATGCAGGAACTGAACCATGAATGGATTGGGATCGTGCTTTTGATGGTGCTGACGGTACAGGCCGCATTTGCCGATGAAAAGGACCGAAGCAAGATCCCGGACCGGTACAAATGGAACCTCGCCGACCTCTATGCCTCCGACGAAGAGTGGACCGCCGCCAGGGAACTCCTGGGCAAGGACATCGGAGGTCTGGCCGCCTACAAAGGCACGCTGGCCCAGTCTCCCTCGCGATTGGCAGGCTGTCTGGACCTGTACTTCCATTTGGCCCAGCGCTATTCCAAGATATACGTCTATGCGTCGATGAGCTCCGACCAGGACACAAGGGTCTCCAGGTACCTCGCCATGCAGCAGGAGATGAGTCAGCTTGGGGCGACGTTCTCCGCGGAGGCGGCGTTCATCGAACCGGAGATCCTGGCGATGGACAGGGCCGTGCTGGACGGATTGGTGAAAAGCGAAAAGAAGCTGGACGTCTATCGCCACTATCTCGATGACATCGTGCGGCGTAAGGCCCACACGGGTTCGGCCGGAGAGGAAAAGATCATCGCCGATGCCGGACTGATGTCGGACGCCCCGGGCACGATCTACAACATCTTCTCGAACGCGGAATTTCCCTATCCCGAAGTGACCTTGAGCGACGGCAAGACGGTACGGCTCGATCCATCCGCCTTCAGTTTCCACCGGACGCTGACGAACCGCGACGACCGCAAGAAGGTTTTTGCCGCCTACTTCAGCAAGCTCAACGAATTCCGCCGTACGTACGGAACGCAGCTCTTCTCCCAGATCAAGCGGGACCTGTTCTACATGCGCGCTCGGAACTACGCCTCAACCCTTGAAAGTGCCCTCGATGCCAACCACGTTCCGGTCGAAGTCTACCACAGCCTGATCGGAAACGTGAACGCCAACCTCGCCACGTTTCATCGCTATTTGAAACTCAGGCAGCGCATCCTGGGTGTCGATCAACTGCATTATTACGACCTCTACGCTCCGTTGTTGTCGAACGTGGATTTGCAGTATGAGGTAGAAGACGCGCAGAAACACGTGCTGGCCTCCCTGAAACCGCTCGGTACGGACTACGTGGAAACCGTTCAGAAAGCCTTCAACGAACGCTGGATCGATATGTATCCGACGGAAGGCAAGCAGAGCGGGGCGTATTCCAACGGCGGCGCCTACGACGTGCATCCCTATATCCTGATGAACTACAACGGCACCTATAACGACGTGAGTACGCTGATCCACGAATTGGGCCACACGATGCACAGTTACTATTCCAACAAGAACCAGCCGTACGTCAACGCCCAGTATCCGATCTTTCTGGCCGAAGTGGCCTCGACCTTCAACGAAGCGCTGCTCATCGACCACATGTTGAAGAACATCAAGGACGATCAGGTTCGTCTCTCGCTGCTGGGCAACTATCTGGAGGGCATCAAGGGAACGGTCTTCCGGCAGACGCAGTTCGCCGAATTTGAACTTAAGATCCACGAGCTGGCCGAGAAGGGCGAGGCCCTGACCGGCGACCGCTTCAACGAGATTTACGAGGAGATCACGAAGAAATATTACGGCCACGACAAAGGCGTATGCATCGTGGACGACGAAATAAAGGCCGAGTGGATGTTCATCCCTCATTTCTATTACAACTACTACGTCTTCCAGTATGCCACGTCGTTCACCGCTTCGCAGGCCCTGTCGGAGAAGGCGTTGGCCGGTGATCAAGACGCGGTTAGGAAGTACAAGTCGTTCCTGTCGGCGGGAGGTTCGGATTACCCGATCCAGCTGCTCAAGACCGCCGGCGTGGACATGACCACGTCCGAGCCGTTCGATCTGACGATGAAAAAAATGAACCGGGTGATGGACGAGATGGAGGCGATACTGAAGAAGATGGGGAAGTAGATTCCCGCCAATAAGTGACCGCCTCGCCGGACGGTGACCGGGAACTCTTGACTGTAAACGTTTCGCGAGCAAAAAAACCCGCCAGGTCAGACCCGGCGGGTTTTTTCTTGCGAGGTCCTTGTGGTTTTTTATCTGCCCCGGAAAATGCCGCTTCCGTTGGTTCCCGCAAAGACCCGTCCATCCGCACCGGCGACCAGACACAGGACATCCGGATGGAGGAGCCCGTCGTCGTTCAGCGTCCACGTGTCGGCACCGTTGGTCGACAGGAAAACACCCTCCGGCGTTCCCGCAAAAAGGTCTCCGTCCGGTGTGACCACCAGGGCGTTTATGATGTCCGAAGTCAGGTTGTAGCTGCTGTGCGACCATGTGCTGGAGCCGGTCACGTAGCGGAAAATGCCGCCGAAGGAAGTACCGGCGAACAACGTGCCGCCCGAATTCATGGCCAGTGCGTTGACCGTCCCGTCCGGCAGCCCTTCGTTCATTTCCGTCCAGCTGGCGCCGTTGTCCGTCGAGCGGAAGACGCCGTCGTTTTCCAGTCCGGCGTACAATGCTCCCGTCCCATCGATCAGAATGGCCTTGATCCGGTTCCCGGTCAAACCGGCATTGACGGCGGTCCAGTTGGTTCCGTTGTTGGTGGACCGGAATACTCCGCCGCCGTTCGTACCGGCAAAAACGTGGCCGCTTGCGTTAACGGCGAGCGCGTTGATGCGATCGTTGGACAGGCCGGAGTTGATGGCGACCCAGCTGTTCCCGCCGGTTGCAGAGAAGAACGCGCCGTCGCCGTTGGTTCCGAGAAAGATGCCGGACGCGTTCATCGCGAGGGACCGTGTGTCCAGGGTGCTCAGGCCCGAGTTGGCCTGTGTCCACGAACGTCCGTTATCGGACGAATGGAATACGCCCGATTGCGTGGCGGCAAACAACCGTCCCGACGGATCGAACGCCATCGCCCGAACCCGCGTGCTCATCAGGCCGCTGTTGCCCTCGGCCCAGACATTGCCGTTATCGGTGGATCGAAAGATTCCGCTGCCGTTCGTCCCCGCCAGGATGACATCCGGCTCACGGTAGGCGAGGGAACGGGTTTCTGGATTCGTCAGGCCGATGCTGACGGGAATCCACGAGTTGGCCGTATCGACGGACCGGAAGACTCCGTCCGACTCGGTCCCCGCCAGCAACGCTCCCGTGGGCGTGACCAGGATCGAACGGATGACGTCGTTACCGGTGATACCCGAACCGGCCGGCTGCCAGGTGCTGCCGTTGTCGGTGGAGCGAAAGACCGCATCGCCGTCCGTTCCGGCGAAGAGTACATCTCCGGCATTGATCGCGATTGTGTGAATCACATCATCGGTCAGCCCGGTCGTGAGTTGGGTCCAGGTGAGACCCTGGTCCATGGACCGGTACACGTAATCTCCATCGGTGGCGGCAAAGAGGTCCCCGTTTGAATTGATCACGACCGCGGTGATGTTCCTGTTTTCCAGGTCGGCGCTGATCCGCGTCCACGTCATGCCCAGGTCCGTCGACTCGAAGATGCCCTGTCCATCGATACCTGCGAGGATGGAACCGCCGGTCACGGTCAGGCTGAGCACGGCGTCGCCGAAGGTGGCGGCCTGCGTCCACGTGCTGCCGCCGTTGCGCGAAACGAAGATCTCACCCGTGTTTGTCCCGGCAAATAAACGCCCGTCGCTGATCGTGATGGAGCGGATATCGTTCTCGATGAGGTCGAGGCGCGTCCAGGTCTGGCCGCCGTCTTTGGATCGAAACAGTCCGTCGGACGTTCCGGCATAAGCGGTACCGTTGGAGCCCACGTAGAGCGTGTTCAGCACGGCGCCGAACGGTCCTCCGGCGCTGCTCCAGTAAGTTCCATCCTTGCCGTCTCCGCACCCGGCATACAGAAATGCGCAAAGAGCGATTAGCAAGGCCGGATGGATGGGTCGTACCAAGCGGATCATGACTGCTCCTTTGTCTTCCATGTTAAGAAATTTGATGTGGGCCCGTGAATCCATCGGGAAAAGTATGCGAGGTTTCTCGGTGTTCCTGCACTTGCGTTGCTACCCTGGATATCTTGCACTTCCTGGGTCGTGCTCGGCCTGACGCCGGCCGGCTTTGTCGGGCGGTGTGTTCTGTCGAACGAACAAAGACATTTTGGGCGGGGTCGACTCCTGTGCCCGATCTGCCGTCGCAGGAAACGGCGTGTGGATCTGTGTCGAGAACCGGATGAATCGAGAACCGTAAGGTGCAGGGAAGCGTAAGGAAGAAGCCGCACGGCCACTGTGACGGGCGTCACAATGAGGAGGTCCAGGATTCATCGGACTAGTTTTCGCTCACGACAATGATCTTGTCCTCGGGCTCAAAGGTCACGGTGTCCGACTTCCTCGGATTGACCACGATCCCGTAGGCCTTGCCCGGGTCCTCCTCATACCGATGGAGCCGGTAACCGATGACGGACTCGTTCTTCTGCAATGCGGACTCGGCCACAGTGTAGAAATCCACCGCGACTCCGGTGCGGACGTAGTTGGAGACGGGCTTGATATAGATCTCGTTGCCTTCCTCGTCGAACAGGTCGTCGTACACGGCCTTCAGGTCCCGGTTCTCCGACAGCTGGGCCAGCATCAGGCTGGTCAGCTTGTCGCTGACGATGAAATCGTTCACGCGCGTGACCGTGGCCAGTTCGCGGTTGCGTAGATCGAGCATTTCGCTCACGATATTGACCGGACGGCCGCTGCGGTCGATCATGTCGCGCAGGTGGAGCAGGGTGATCAGCGTGAGGGAATCCGCTTCCTGGGGAGGAATATCGTCGTAACACAGCAGGACGACGTTCTGGAAGTCGAAGATGCCGAGTTCCTCCAGGATCTCCCGGTCTGTGGTGTCGGCCCTTCGGAACGTGACGGTTTGTCTGTTGAGATGCGTTTTCAGCCGCTCGACGGCTTCGCCGACGGCTTCCGAGCGGGCGACAACGACCGCTTCCGAACCGGGCGTCACGTAGTCGTCGAGGTTCATGATAATGGACGGGGCTTTGTGGTTCCAGCCCAGGAGCAGCGTACGTTCCTTGCGCGGGGAAGGGGGTGTTCCGCTGGTGATAGCGTCGCGCCGGATTTCGGGCGGTGGTCCTCCGGAAAGCCGGACCGTATCGTCGTCCTCCGATATGGCGATCACCGAGTCGCCGGACTCGACCTTCGTATCGGGCGCAGGGTTCAGTACGACGGCTCCGTTCTTTCGCTGAAGGCCCATGATCGCGGAGTCTTCGTAACCGAGCACGGCCTCGCGGTACGTCTTGCCGGCCAGCGCGGGTTCCTGCTGGAAGTAGATCTCCACGCCTTCGAAATCGAGCAATTCCGAATACACCACGCTGAGGCCGCTGTGGCGGCACGTCTGGACGGTGATCCGGGAGATCAGGTCGTCCGACATCAGGACGCAAAGTTCATCCTTGCCCACCATCTGGGCCACCGGTAGGTTCTCCGGATGCTGGATTTCGGCCACGATGTGGTACTTTTCTTTCTTGCGTCGAGGATTGTTCACGAGTGCGAGGATCGACTTGATGACCTGCGCATCGGCGTTCTCGTCCTCCGGGGATAGGATGATGATCGACCGGGCCGCATTGGGATTGGCGATATGGAGGTGGTCCATGTCGATGGCCGTACCGCTGCGGCAGATGACGCGTGTATTGCGCGTGTCCGGGATTTTGAGGCGCAGTTCCTCCTCCATTTCCACCTTGTCCCGGTCGGCGAGGATCACGATGACCGCGTTGCGCCGGTTGCTGTTGGCCACGATCAGCTCGCCGATGATGGAAAAGATCTTCGACGACCAGCTGAGGATCAGCGTGTGGTCGGTTTCCACGACGAACGAGCGTCCTTTGCGGAGTTCATCGAGTTTGGTTTCGATGGCGGAGGTGACGATACCGATGAGGATGCTGACGAGGAAGATGCCGACTATGGTCATGAGCAGCATGAGCAGGCGCGGCCCCCAGGCCTCGTCTCCCGACAGGTTGCCCGCATCGAGCGTGCGCATGAGGCTCTTCCAGAACAGCTGGAGAAAATTGGCCTCCTCGGTCTCCTCGGTGATGCCCAGGACGGTGGCGATACCGGCCACGATGGCGGTGGCGGCCAGCGAAATGATGGCCAGCCACTTGATCAGGGCGACCGTTCCGGCGGACATCGTGTTGTCGAACCGGTAGCGCCATCGCTGGCTCAGGGAGATGCGGGACTCCTCCATGGTTAGGCTCCTCCTCGATATGGATGCGGTCATCGGAACGACCCGCCCGGCTCAATGGCCGCGGGCAGGTTCATAGACAGGCGGTTACGCGGACGATCCTGCGAGGCACGAATCGTCACGACGGAGAAAGATGAGGTATTTTCGTGTAAACGGCAATGGGAAATGTATCGGAGAATCCCTCGACACGAGAGCCGAAAGGAGAGATTGACACGCGGAGGTATCATAAAAAGAGTAGTTTGCCCGATTCTTGAAATCGTCCTAGCTTCGGATGGAGAGTCTCGAAGATGAAAGGCAATTTGACACATTCCAGATTGAAAGGGAAATCACTTCGCCGGACAGCAACCGCAAGATCATCGCCGAATTGGCCAAGTACGCCCTGTTCTTCGAACAGGAAAGAGGACGTTTCCCCAAGACGCTGATCTTCGCGACCAATGATACTCAGCACGTCTCTCATGCCGATACGATTGTTCAAATGTGCAAGGAGACCTTTCATCGGGGAGATGATTTTGTCATGAAGATTACGGGCAATCCCAACGTGGACCGTCCGCTCGAAAAACTGCGCCGATGGATCGTGTCTTCAAAGACAAATCTCTGACGGAAGAGCAACATATCTGGATCGACTATATCAAAGAATTCCAGATTCAGAATCTGACCATTGAAGAACAGGATTTGAAAGACGCTCCGATCTTTGAGCGGCATGGCGGGCTTGCAAAATGTAAGAAAGTTTTCAAGACCGACTACAAGTCTCTGATACAACAAATCAATACAGCAATTGCTGCGTAATTGTTGCGTGGATAGAGAACCCCATCGGGGTTCTCTATCTGTAGTCATCCACGAATTAGAAGACATTTAAACCCCGTAGGGGTTTTATTTCAAGGCCAAATACCTATTCACCAATCTACATCCACATCGTATTTTGTCCGAAGGGACGCGCCAATCTGATTCCGCAAGAGCATGAGGAGGAATTGTACAAGTACATCACGGGCATCGTAAGAAATAGAAACCAAAACTACTTGCGATCAACGGCATGCCGGATCATGTTCATATCCTTCTCGGGCTTAAACCCGACATAGCCGTGTCCGATCTGGTGCGCGATGTCAAACATTTTTCGAGCACGTTTATCAATGATAAAAAGTGGCTTTGCGGCAAGTTCAACTGGCAGGAAGGATTCGGTGCGTTTTCATATTCGCGATCTCAAATCAGTTCGGTCGCCGAATACATAAAGAACCAGAAAGAACATCATCGGAAACGGTCGTTTCGAGAGGAATGCTTTGGGATCCTGAATGAATCTGGGGTCGAATATGATGAGAAATATCTCTTCGAATGGATTGAATGACATAAAACCCCTACGGGGTTTGTGATCCTATGACTTCGATGCTTTACAGACATGAAACCCCTCCGGGGTTTCAGGCCATGGTGTATAATGAAAGTTCAAACACGAAATCATTCGTGAGTTCAATCACTTACCATCAGATGTATCAAAACGCCGTAGGCGTTTTATGTCTGTAACAGCAACAAAAAGGAACTCAGCGTAAACCCCGTAGGGGTTTCATGTAAAGGAGACCCTGTCCGACATCGTCAATAAACTCTGGGGATTCTGCCACACCCTGCGCCATGACGGCGTGGATTACGGCGACTACATCGAACAGCTTACATATCTGCTGTTTCTCAAAATGGCCGATGAACGCGAAGTTCATGTGCCCAAAGGCTACGATTGGAACAGCCTGAAGAAACTTTCCGGCACGGAACTCACCGACCACTATTCGGAAATCCTCCGCAAGCTCCGGGAAAGAGGCATCCTTGGAAAGATATTCACTCAAGCCATGCCGCGTATCAATAATCCGGCACGAGTCCCGGACAAACGCCAAAAATAGCCTTTCGCAGTCGCAGGTAGTCTCAAGTAGTCTCAAAATTTGAAGTGCCCTGTGCCGGGCCTTTATATTGCCTACGTTGATTTTTTAACGAGGCAAAATAAAAGCGATGGAAACTCCGGTCATAGAAAACGAAGAAGAATACGAAAACTTGGATGTCGCCGAAGAAACACTTAAAACAAAAAGACCAATGAACATTGTTAACTGCTCATTGGTCAGTGTGCGGTGGAGACGACGGGAATTGAACCCGTGTCCGAGAATAAGCCACCTGAGATTTCTACGTGCGTAGCCCGCTTTGGGTTCTCGCTCCGGTATCGAAAGCGGACGAAAAGCGCCGGAGCCAGCTCGATGTCCCGACGAATCGGGTTCTCACCTCAGGCCTCCGAGCATTGGCCTTCGGCTAGTCTGTTTGAAATGACGCCCTGACCAACCCCGACAGACGAGAGTCAACCAGAACGGACTGCAGAGTGTTACCTCTTAGGCAGCCAACGCGTAAGCGTTGTTGTTGTTTGTTTTTTCCCCGCTTGTTTAACGAGCACGCAGAGAAGCTCGGCACGCCGTCCCAGGACGCCTAGACCCGTCGAATCCAGTTCGTCCCCGGAAATGCATCACAATATACAACGTAATATTCACAAAAACAATCCAGGCTGCTTGATTTGATAATTGACAATTGATAATTGATGGGGCCTTGGATATATTGGCATCCGATTTCTTCATCGTTCAAGGAATTCATGAACACGATCAGGGTCATCGGCGTGCCGTTGGATCTGGGCGCCGGCCGGCGGGGCACGGACATGGGACCGTCCGCGATCCGCAATGCGGGGCTCTCCGAACGCCTGCTGGAACTCGGTTACACGATCCGGGATACGGGGGACATCTTCACCAAGAACCCCGAAGCGCTCGACGTGGGGGACGAAAAACTCCGATACCTGAGCGCCATCCTGAAAGGCGTGTCCACGCTGGCCCGAACGGTCGAAGAAAGCCTGGCGGCGGGTGAGTTTCCTCTCGTGCTGGGCGGGGACCACTCGATCGCCATCGGCACGATCGCCGGTCTGGCGGCCCATTTCCAATCGAAGCCGGTGGGTGTGATCTGGGTGGACGCCCACGGGGACATGAACACGCCCGAAACATCCCCGACAGGGAATGTGCACGGCATGCCGCTCGCGGCCGCTCTGGGCATGGGCCACCCCAAACTCACGTCGGTGGGCGGGGATCGTCCGAAGATCAAAGCGGCCCACACGGTCATCGTGGGCGCCCGCACGCTGGACGGCGGTGAGGTCGAACACATTCGCCGGCTGGGGGTCACGGTCTTTACCATGCGCGACATCGACGACCGGGGCATACACGACGTCATCGACGAGAGCATACGGATAGCCGGAAACGACACGGCCGGCGTTCACGTGAGTTTCGACGTGGACAGTATCGATCCCTCGGTTGCACCGGGTGTGGGAACGGCGGTCCTCGGCGGTCTCACGTATCGCGAAGCCCACTATATTATGGAATCGCTTCACAACAGCCAGCGGGTCGTCTCCATGGACCTGGTGGAAACGAATCCAACGCTGGACGTCCGCAATGCAACGGCAAGGATCGGCGTGGACCTGGTCTGTTCGCTGTTCGGAAAAAAGATACTCTGAGTGGTTCGAGGCATTATGAACATCAAGAAGCTGACCTCCCTCGTGGCCTGTGCCGTCCTCCTCGCCGCCGGATCCGTCCTGCGCGGCCAGGACGTCCGCTTTCTGGGCGAGAGCAACGGATACGACGAGCAATTGCTTGCGTCTTACCTGGGGCTTTCCGAACAACGGCTCCTGCTGGACCTGGCCGGCGAATGGACGGTCACGATCGAAGGCAAGTCGCGCGCGGTCCGCGTGCCCAGCAACTACGAATACGAGGGACGCGTCGTGTACCGTCGCACGTTCACACCCGGGCCGGAATTCCGGAACCGCCATTTCCGGCTCACGTGCTTCGGCATCAATTTCAAGGCGGACCTCCGGATCAACGGAGAATTCATAGGCAATCAGAACGGCGGCTACCAGCGGACGGATTACGACTTGAACGAAGGGCTCATTCTCATCGAGGAGCCCAACACGATCGAGATCACGGTGTACGGCGACCTCAATGTCAGCAGTTCGATCCCCAAGCGGTCGAGCATGCTGCTGCCGCGGGCGTACGCAGGGATCTTTCGAGAGATCTATCTCGAGGCCATGCCGAAGACCACCATCGACCGGTATACGGTTAACTACACGCCGTCAGTGGACCTCAAGCGATGCGATTTCACGGTCGGTCTGCAGATCCGCAATTACGACTTCTCCTATCAGCGCAAAGACACGGCCGCTTTGCCTCATCCGGACGCCGGCCGGAAGACCTGGCGCTACGTCGTCGAACTCTATAACGATGAGGACCCCGCACCGATCTATACCAATCGCTACAAACGATATCGATACACGTGGGAAGCACCCAGGATGCCGGAACTGAACGACGAAGCGGTCCTCGAGTTTGAGCACTACACAACGGCCGAGGCGCGTTTTTCCATCGAAAAACCAAGCTACTGGCACACCGAAAGTCCCTACCGGTACCGACTCGTGCTCTCTCTGTATCACGGGGAAGAGCTGGTAGACCGGATTCAACAATGGATCGGATTGGTCCGCATCGAGATCAGCGAGCAGTATGTTCTGGTGAACAACCGGCCCCTGACGGTACGCGGTCTGGTGTACTATGAAGACTATCCCGGCTGCGGGAACACCGTGCCGTTTGCGATCATGGAGGAAGACGTTCAGCGGATGAAAAAGCTCGGCGCGAACGTGATCTACTTCAAACATCATCCGCCCCATCCGTACTTCCTCGAGCTCTGCAACCGCTACGGGCTGCTGGTCCTCTATGAGTCTCCCATCACGATCCTCACCGAACGGACCGTGACGGACGAGGCGTACCTGGAGGATTTCAAGGACTACCTGCGCAACATGGTCCTGCATGACCGTTTGAACGTCTGCATTCTTGCATGGGGCCTGGGGGCCGGATTGGACCAGGATCTGCCCGCCGCCCAGACGTTTGTCAAACAGATATCCCAGGTTGTACGGTCCGCCGACGCACGGCCCATTTTCTGCAATCTCGTGTTTGGAAGCGGCCTCCGAATGGACGATGTGGACATGTTAAACGTCGACCTCCGGACCAACAACACCCTGACGGCCAATCAGTTCCTGATGAAGGTCCACAACATGTACCGCGGGCGACCAATCGTCTGCACGTACGGGACCCAGATCTTCTCCAACAATCAGAACGGATACAGCGACCCCATGTCCACGAAATTCCAGGCGCGATTCCTGGTGGACCTGTACAAGAAGATCGGGGAACTGAAACTGACGGGCGGCATCATTCGTTCGTACAACGATGTGCGGGTCGCCCGCTCGCACATGTATGCCAATCCGAACGCGGACCCGACCGTGCTCACCAGCGGCCTGGTAACGTTTGATCGGAGAGAGCGGTTCGCCTATGAATACGCCCGGGCCCTGTATACGGAGGACCGCCTCGAACCGATTGTGATGGGTACGTACGAAGTTCAGTATCCCAAGACGTACCCCATCGTGGGTCTGTTTCTTGTTGTGCTGTTTGTGACCGTGTACCGGCAGAACGACAAGTTCAAAAGCAGCATTTTTCGATCGGTCAGCAAGGTGGAGAATTTTTTCAGCGATGTGCGCGACAACCGGGTCATCTCCCTGTGGCCGGCCGCGGCCAGCCTGGTGCTGAGTTCACTGGCCCTGGCCATGCTGTTCTCGATGTTGTTCTTTGAACTCAAGCGCAGCCAGGTGTTCGACGAGTTCATCGGCAGTTTGATTCCCTCGGCGGGTCTCAAGCATTGGCTCGACCGGATGGCCTGGCAGCCCGAGGTGTGTGTGTTCGTCTGGTCGCTGGTCATCATGGCCAAGCTGGTGGGTGTGGCGGTGCTGATCTGGGTGCTGGCGTTCGCTTTCAGGACGCGGGTGACGTTTCAGCAATCGCTCCTGGCGGCGTTCTGGAGCGCATCGCATTTTGTCTTCCTGATACCGCTGGTCATTGTGTTTCACCGCTTGCTGCGTTACGATGGGCTCCTCGTGACGGTCGTGCTGATCACGATCTGGATGCTGGTGTGGTACGCCTGGCGTCTCGTTCGGATCTTCCGGATCATGTACGATGCCACCTGGCTGCGGACGGCCGCCATAGTCGGCGGCCTGTGGGGCCTGTGGCTGCTGTTCATCGGCATGCAGTACGCCCAACGATACGACTTCTACGGCACGCAGAGCTATATTCAACATCTGTACGAGAGCGGCAATTACAGCAACGAATGAGAAACCGGCTTAAGTCCGAGGATGTCCTCGATCTGTTTCGGCGGAGCGGTGCTCTGCTGGAAGGTCATTTCGTTCTGACGTCCGGCGCCCACAGTCCGCAGTACTTTCAGTGCGCGCGGGTGCTGCAGTATCCGAACTGGGCACAGTTGTTGTGCAGCGAGATCGGCCTTCATTTCAGCGACCGCAAGATTCACGTCGTGGCCGCCCCGGCCGTCGGAGGCATCCTCGTCGGCCACGAGGTGGCGCGGACCCTCAACGCCCGGTGCATCTTCGCGGAGCGGGAGGAAGGTGTCATGCGGTTCCGGCGCGGTTTCGAACTGCACCGTGACGAGAACGTTCTCGTGGTGGAAGACGTCGTAACGACGGGCGGCTCGGTGCTCGAGGTGATGCGGCTCTGCCGCGAAGCGGACGCCAACGTAACGGGCGTCGGGTTCCTCGTGGACCGCAGCGGCGGAAAGGCCGCCTTCGACGTCCCGGCCTTCTCGCTGCTCAGCCTGGACGCCGTCAAGTACGATCCGCAAGATTGTCCTCTGTGCCGGGAGGGTAGACTGCCGCCGGTAAAGCCCGGCAGCCGTACCCTGTCGCCGCGGTAAAGAGGACCGATGGAGTCCGACTGGACCGTCTGCGTGCTGGGGAGCGGCAGCAAAGGCAATTGCATTTACGCCCGGGCCGGCAGTACAGAATTCCTGGTGGATGCGGGCTTGAGGTGCGAAGCCCTGGAATCCCGGCTGGCCGCGATTGGCGTCCACCCGCGACGCATCCGCCACGTGTTCATCACCCACGAACATGCCGATCACATCGATGGATTGCGAGTGTTTTCCCGAAAATACGGTCCGAGGGTCCACGTCAGCCGCGGAACGTATCTTCACGTGGGCTCGCTGGTGCCCCGTCCCGCCGAGGTCCACGTCTTTGACGGTCCCTACGACCTCGACGGCATCGAAGTGCACCCGTTTCCGGTTTCTCACGATGCTGTTGACCCGGTGGGGTTTTCTTTCGTATCTTGCGGCAAGCGGGTCACGGTCGCGACGGACATGGGTTTCGTCGGCGCATCGGCGCTGGCGCACCTCAAGGACAGCGACGTTGTGATCCTGGAGTGCAATCACGATTCCGAACGGCTCATGCAGGGGCCGTATCCCTTCATTCTGAAAAAGCGCATAGCGGGCCCGACGGGCCATCTGTCCAACCGCCAGGCTGCCGATGCACTGGTCCAGATTGCAAACGGACGTCTGAAATACATCTGCCTCGCCCACTTGAGCCAGGAGAACAACACCCCTCATCTGGCGCTTTCGGCCCTGCAAGGCCTCGAGTTGACTCCGAACGGTGAAGGCGGACCGGTGCTGGTGCTCACGCATCAGGACCGCTGCAGCGAAGTCTTACACTTTTGACGGGATCGCTTGCCATGCACGACGGCAATTTTCTGGAGCACATCAATCTGGAGAAACCGCTTAGCGAGGTGAAGAACCTCATTGAGACGGATGTTCGTGCGGCGAAGACGGACAGCGGATTTCTCACCGATGTGCTGATGAAGTATTACCGACAGCCCCTGCCCTTTGATCCGGATCTGTTCCGTCAGATCGACAGCCAGCCCGTCGGTGTCCGGCTGGCCATCCAGAACGACCCGTACTGGAGCCGGATCGGCCGGTTCGTCCACATTCTGGACTTCAGCGAAAAAGAACGCCTCAAATTCGCCTCCGAGGCCGAGATCGAGAAGATCGCCATCTTTCTGCTTTTCGAGAAAGACCTCGACGTACTCGATCGTGTGTTCAACAATGCTACGCTGCCGACCAAGGTCCTGCTCGACTACATCAATATTATCAAAGAGCGCGATATCGACCGTGAGGACGACAAGATCCTCCGGCTGGCGCTGAAGATATTCAAACGCCGCAGCCGCCGCATCATCAAGGCGCACGACATTCTGCGCCTGGCGAAGACCGAGATCCGGGAAGATCCGTTCATTCAGCTGATCACATACGTGTGCGACGAAGACCCGCTCATCCGGGACGCCGCACTGAACGCCGTATCGTCGGTTCCCCTCGGACTGGTGGCGTCGGTGCTTCAGTCGGACCAGACGGTCGAACGAATTCGCACTTTTCAGCCGGCGATATCGGGCATTGCCGCGTTGGACATCCTGCATGTGGCGGTGAAGCACATTCTTCGCATTCACGACACCCATGCCGTAATGGAATCGGGCCAGAACGAAAAGGTCCCGCCCGCCGGGGTCGATCTGTTCGGGTTGCTAGAATCGCGCAAACTCAGGGAACTCGACCGGTGCGTGGACGATCCCACCAATCTGTTCAATCTGGGCATGCTGGCATTCTGTCACATGGATCCCAAGGAGGAGGTCCAGAGGAAAGCGAGGGACATCCTGGCGGTCGAAGACATCCTGGAACTGGCCGGGGACGAGTCCACGCCGCGCGAATTGTCCATCGAGATTCTGCGGCTCCTCGACCGGCATCCGGACGAAGACGTCAAGGCCCGCGTGCAGGAAATCCGTCTGGCGGAAGCCGAGCGTGTCAATAAGCGCATGAAGGAACTCGAGGTGTCCGTAAACGCCTACTTCGACGTCGTCTTTCAGTCCCTCAACTACGCTCGTATCAACGACCAGAAGGAAGCCGTGCAGGTTCTGCGCGGCGCGTTGAGCTACGTGCAGCAGTTCAGCGAGACGGTGCAGCAAAAAGACCCGGGCACGGTGACCGTAACCCAGGGGTTCCTGCGGAAAGCGATCGAACACTACGAGGGCTCGATTAACAATCTGTACATGGACACGAAGCACGAGATGTTCACCGAACTCGAGGAGATTCAGGGCATCGTGCACCACCTGCTCGATCTCAAGAACTTCAAGTTTGAGGAGGAGAGCGAGCAGTCCCCCCGGGACGTGGACGAGGCGGTGTTGAACAAGGCCGTCATGATCTGGCGATCCAGCATCAGCCAGTACCTCGGACGCATCAAGGACCTCGAAGAGATGTTACGCCTGAAATGGACGCGTCTCGTGCAGGAAACCGAGCCGGTCAAGAAGCTGGAACAGATCGAAAGCGAATTGTACGAGGCGTTCGGCGAAATGGAGAACCAGCACAAGGACGATGTGGACTGCAAGCTCAAGATCCCGTGCCGCGAGTGCAAGCGCCGCGGCTGCGCCTCGGAGCGATTCATGCTGCAGGTGGACTTCCTCATCTCCGAGATCAACGAGAACTTCAGCAAAGCCAATCACCCCGGGCATGTCTGATACCCGTCTTCCGCGTTCCTTTTATCGGCGTCCCACCCTGGATGTTGCACCCGAACTGCTCGGAAAGATCCTCGTCCGGCGCCAGGGCCGGCGTGTTACGTCGGGCCGCATCGTTGAAGTGGAGGCGTACTGCGGTCTGGACGATCCCGCGTCCCACGCGTACCGAGGCGCGAGGGCCAGAAACGCCGTGATGTTCGGTGAAGCGGGCCATGCGTACGTGTATTTCATCTACGGGATGTACTACTGCGTCAACGTGGTCACCGAGCGGAAAGGGGTGGCGGGAGCGTGCCTCGTGCGGGCGCTGGAGCCGGTTGAGGGTGCCCGGTGGATGAAAAAACGCCGATGCGTGGAATCGCTGCATGACCTGACCAGCGGACCGGGAAAGCTGTGTCAGGCAATGGCCATCGATCGCCGCCTCAACGGAACGGATCTCCTGGGCGGCGAATTGTATCTGCTGGATTCCGGCGCTTCCGTCCGGGTCAAACGCTCTCCGCGCATCGGCATCCGAAACGCCGCGGACCGGCCCTGGCGCTTTTTCGCCGAGGGCAATCCTTTCGTGACGAAAAGCAAGTTCAACTGAACGGGCATCCGTGCCGGGCTGAAACTCATGCGTTCCTTTGAATCACTCTTTGGCGGACGTTGGGTTCCTTTGTGGGGGATCGTCCGGCACCTTTTCAAGTTCGGCCGCCTCTACGGGCGCCTCCTTCGGGACCCGCGCGTGCCTTTCTATTTGAAGCTTTTGTTTTTCATCCCGTTTCTATACATTTTATCCCCGATTGACCTTATCCCGGAGGCCTTCCTCTCGGTATTCGGTTTGGTGGACGATATCGGGCTTCTGCTTTTCATGCTCAAGCTCTTCCTTCGATTGTGTCCGGAAGACGTCGTGCGGGAGCATGTCGAGCATATCGCAAAACGCGTTTAAACCGGCGCGAGGCAGCTGGAATGGCGGAAATCCCCAAAGCGTACGATCCGAGGAACATCGAGTGCCGGTGGTATGACTACTGGTTGAAGCATCGTCTCTTTCAGGCCGATGTTCGCCGGGACCGGACTCCCTACACGATCGTGATCCCGCCGCCGAATGTGACGGGCGCCCTGCACATCGGCCACGCGTACAACAATACCGTACAGGACATCTACGTTCGCTTCAAACGGATGCAGGGCTTCGAGACCCTCTGGTCGCCGGGCACCGACCATGCCGGCATTGCCACGCAGACCGTTGTGGAGCGGCAACTGAAGGCCGAAGGGAAGGAACGGAAACAACTGGGGCGGGAAGCATTCGTCGGCGAGGTCTGGAAGCACAAGTCCACCTATCGCGACCGGATCATCGGCCAGCTTCAAAAAATGGGTTGCAGCTGCGATTGGGAACGTGAGTGGTTCACGATGGACGAAAACCTGTCGAAGGCCGTTCTGGAAGCGTTTGTCCATTTCTACGAGAAGGGCTGGATCTACAAGGGGAACTACATTGTGAACTGGTGCCCGTTCTCCCAGTCGGCGATATCGGATGAAGAAGTCGTGTACAAAGAGATCAACGGTAAGCTCTGGCACTTCCGATACCCTGTCAAGGGGTCCTCCGAATCCCTCGTGGTGGCGACGACGCGTCCGGAGACGATGCTGGGAGACACAGCGGTGGCGGTCAACCCGGACGACGAGCGGTACCGCCATCTCATGGGCAAGACGGTCATCTTGCCGCTGGTCGGACGCGAGATTCCCGTGATCGCCGACGCGTACGTGGACCGGGAATTTGGCACCGGCGCCGTCAAAGTCACGCCCTCCCACGACCCCAACGACTTTCTGATGGGCAAACGCCACGATCTGGAATTCGTCAACATCATGAACCCCGACGCAAGTCTCAACGACAACGTGCCGGCCGCCTTCCGCGGTCTCGACCGTTTTGCGGCCCGAAGAAAAGTCGTGGAGGAAATGGAGCGGCAGGGTTTTCTCGTGCGGATCGAGGACCACGTCAACCGCGTCGGCTACTCCCAGCGCGGAAACGTGCCGATCGAGCCGCTTGTGTCGGAACAGTGGTTTCTGAAAATGAGCGAACTCGCGAAGCCGGCGCTCGATGCCGTGTTGTCCGGGAAGATACGGTTTCACCCGGAGAAATGGGTGAAGACGTACGAACACTGGATGCATACGATCCGCGACTGGTGCATCTCCCGGCAGCTGTGGTGGGGGCACCGCATCCCGGCGTATTACAACGACCGGGGCGAAGTGTTCGTGGCCCGGTCGGTCGAGGAGGCGGAGAAGAAGGCCGGAACGAAGAACCTCCGCCGGGACGAGGACGTGCTCGACACGTGGTTTTCTTCGTGGCTTGTGCCGTTCTCCGCCATGGGCTGGCCAGCGAAGACGGCGGAACTCGGCTACTTCTATCCGACGAGCCTGCTGGTGACAGGGCCGGACATCATCTTTTTCTGGGTGGCGCGCATGATCATGGCGGGCCTGGAGTTTACCGGTCGCGTACCTTTCCACGCCGTTTATTTCAACGGTATCGTGCGGGACGAGCAGGGCCGCAAGATGAGCAAGAGTCTCGGCAACGGCATCGATCCCATCGACGTCATCGACGAATACTCCGCCGACGCGCTGCGCTTCACACTGGTCGACCTCAGCGCCGAGGGGCAGGACATCAATCTGGCCAGACGGCATTTCGAATTGGGGCGGAATTTCTCCAACAAGGTATGGAACGCATTCCGGTTTCTCGAGATGAACCGCGATTCGATCCCGCGGGCGCGGCCCGAACTGCCCCCGGCGCGGGACATCGCGGAACTCGCGGATTTGTGGATTCTCAGCAAGTATCACCGCGCCGTCGAAGGCATCACCGAAGGGCTGGAGAACTTCCGTTTGCACGAGGCGATGGATTCGGTGTACCGCTTCTTCTGGGCCGACTATTGCGACTGGTACCTCGAATTGATCAAGGACCGTTTGTACCATGCAGACGAAGCGTCAAAGGAGCGCACACTGTCCACGGCGCTGTACCTCATGGACGGTATCGTCCGTCTGATGCACCCGATTGTGCCTTTCATTACCGAAGAAATCTGGCAGAGGCTTGACGCACGGAAAGACGGCGAGAGCGTAATGAAGGCCCCGTGGCCGACCTTCGACCGAACATGGATCCGCGCCGACGTCGAACGGCAAATGGACACGGTACAGGCGGTGATCGTGAGCGTGAGAAACATACGATCTTCGATGAACATCCCGCCCGCGAGGAAGACCGACCTGATACTCAAGACCGCGGACGGTATGACCCGGGAATTGCTGAAAACAAGCGAGCGGTATCTAAAGACCCTGGCGCGAATCGAGGGGCTCACGATCGATGCCGAAGCGCGGAAACCGAATGGCGCCGCGAGCGCGGTTGTGGCGGGCATCGAGGTGTTTGTTCCCCTCGAGGGCATCATCGACGTCAAGGTCGAGCGCGGCCGTCTTCAGAAGGAGATTGATCGTCTGATTGCACAGATCGACGGTATCGACCGCAAACTGGCCAACAACGACTTCACGGCCCGGGCGCCGGCCCAGGTGATCGACAAGGAAAAAGCGAAGCGAGAGAATTTCCGCGAAACCGTCGAAAAACTGAAGGAGAGCCTTGCCTCGCTCGGGTGATGCGTCGCCGCTCGCAACGCCGATTACGATCTCGTTCCCATGAACTCTCCGGCCATTTCCGTACAGCGAGTTCGCAAGTACTTCAAGGACGTCAAAGCCGTCGATGGTGTCGACCTCACGATCCGCCCCGGAGAATATGTGGCGCTGCTCGGGCCCAACGGAGCGGGCAAGACGACGCTGGTGGAGATGATCGAGGGCATCCAGCGGCCCGATGACGGAGAGATCCTTATCAACGGCAAGTCCTGGAAACAGGCGGAACAGGAGCTGCGGCGGATCCTAGGCATCTCACTGCAAGAGACGTACTTCATCGACAAGCTGACGACTCAGGAAACCCTGACACTGTTTGCGAGCTTCTACGGGCTCGGTCCGGGGCGCGTGGTGGAAATCCTGCGACTGATCGGGCTGGAGGACAAAAGGAAGACGTACGTGGTCAACCTCTCCGGCGGCCAGCGTCAGCGCCTGGCGCTCGGCGTGGCCCTGCTCAACGACCCCAAGATTCTGCTGCTGGACGAACCCACCACCGGCCTGGACCCCACGGCACGCCGGGAAGTCTGGGACATCCTCGTGCATTTGAAGAAAGAGCGCACGCAAACGATGGTGCTGACGACCCACTACATGGAAGAAGCGTCGTTCCTCTGCGATCGCATCGTCATCATGGACCGCGGCCGGGTCCTGGCCGACGGAACGCTGGACGCTCTGCTCTCCGTTCACCGCAAGGGCGAGATCATCGAGTTCTCCCTCGAAGGGAAGGGCAGTGCCACGATGCCCCCTTTCCTCGGGCCGTACCCCTTGGTGTACGACGAACATACCGAACGATGGCGAGTGGAGGTGGAGGACACGGCGCGCGACCTCCCGCGGCTGATGGATCTGCTGAAACAGAACGGACGGATACTTGCGTCGTTCGAATGCCGTAAGACCACACTGGAGGACCTTTTCCTCTCGATGACCGGGCGAAAACTCGACCAGGACACCTCCGCGACGGTGACCACATGAGAACCCTTTTCCAGCTGATGGTTGTGCAGTTCAAGGAGTTTGTCAGGGAACCGGGCATCCTGTTCTGGTCGCTGGGCTTTCCGGCCATCATGGCCTGGATCCTCGGTATCGCATTTACCAAACAGGGCGAGATTGTGCGCAACGTCGCCCTCGTACGTGGAGAGCGGCCCGCACACGAAATCCGGCAGATGCTCGAAGAGGCCTCGCTGGTCGACAGCGCGGGCCCGCACCGGGTGTTCCGCTCGGCCGGGGAACCGGCCTCCGCAGCGTCGGGTTCTTTCCGGATTGCGGAGACGACATGGGAAGAGGCGATTGTGCGCGTCCAACGCGGCCAGGCGATCCTGTTGATGCATGAGCGGCCGGACGGCGTGCACGTGTACTTCGATCCGGTCAATCCGGAAGCCGAGCTGGCCTATCTCCATCTCGCAGCGCTGTTGGACACGTCGGCCCGGCGGACCGGGACCGTCATCGCGGAACCGTTGAGCGAACGAGGCATGAGGTACATCGATTTTCTCGTGCCCGGGCTGATCGCCATGGGGATCATGATGTCGGCCATGTGGGGTATCAGTTATTCGTTGATCGAGAAACGCATAAAGAAGCTGCTGCGCCGCATGGTGGCCACGCCGATGCGGAAGTCCGTGTTCCTCCTGTCGCATTTCCTCTCCCGGACGATCCTGAGTGGGATCGAATCCGTGCTGCTCTTTGTGTTTGCCTGGTGGTATTTCGACGTCACGATCGAGGGCAGCCTGGCCGCTCTGGCCCTGTTGTTTGTTTCGGGCAACATGGCCTTCACGGGCATGGCCGTGCTCGTGTCCAGCCGCACGCGCAACGCCGAAGTCGGCAACGGACTCATCAACGCCGTCGTGTTGCCGATGATGATCGGTTCCGGTATCTTCTTCAGCTACCACAATTTCCCCGAGTGGCTCGTTCCCTACATCGAGCCGCTGCCGTTGACCATGCTGGCCGACAGCATGCGGATGGTGTTCATCGAAGGTGCGGGCATCGCCGCCGTGTGGATGCATGCCCTGGTGCTTGCGGCGATCGGCGCCGTGCTGTTCGTTCTCGGTCAGAGGATGTACCGATGGTATTGAGTGCGGCGGCTCCCTCCTTGCTCAAATCTCAGATGAAGTTGGATCGCCGTTTTCGAGCCGCGCGAAGGATACACCGTTCTGGCTTTCGCCTGAAGAACGATGGCAGGCCGGTGATCTCAAACAGAACAAGTAAGCCAGCCGCCGCCTGGGTGGCTTGAACGACCTAGAGGTATCTTCTGCTCCTTCCGTAATGTCCATCGCTTCTAACTGACCGCGCAGACGACCACGCAGCCTCATCAGCCGTTCACGGCGTAGGCAAGGCGGAGTTTTTGGTTGACTTACAGGTCGATGTTATAGATATTCAGGTCAGATTATGTGTCATAATAACCTTGAAGCGTAAGCGAAGCCTTTTCCTCCTCGCCGTTGTCCTCCTTGTTGTCGGCATTCTATTGACCCTGGAAAACTTCAACTTCATCGCAGGCGTCTCCGCGCACTGGCCGCTATTCCTCCTGATTACGGGCACAGGATTCATCCTGCTGTTTGTCGAACGGGACCGGGGCGACGACGCACTCTTGTGGTTGGGGAGCTTCATGGCTCAACTCAGCGTCTTTTTCTATGTGCTGAACTTTACGTCCTGGAACGCGCTCGGCGTCTGGTGGCCGGTGTTCCTGGGACTCGTGGGAGTGAGTTTCCTTACCGTCGGCATCGTGCGCCGAAACTATGTGTTCACGGTCTTCGGCATCGCCTTCGTCGGACTGTTCTTCGTATTCACGCTCGTGTTCACGGTCTCCATGAGGCTGTGGCCGATGTCGCTGGCCATCTTCGGGGCGTGCCTGCTGCTACTCGATTATCTGAACCGAACAAGGAGTGCCCATGGCTGAGCGAGTCGTTTTCGTCGAACCGACCGGTTCCTTCTCCAACGTGTTTGCGTACTACATGACCATTCCCATGCTCGGCCCGCTGGTGCTCGGGACGATCGCGGAACAGGCCGGATACGACGTGGCCATACTGAACGAAAATCTCCTGCGCCGGCACATCCGTCCGGAGGAACTGGCCGACGTGGATATTCTGTGTGTGAGTTCCATGACCGCTACGGTGGAAAGGGGAAAAGAGATTGCCCGCCAGTACCGCGCGCTGCGCCAGGCGGCGGGAAAACCTGCTCGCGCAATCATCGGCGGCATTCACGCCAGCATGATCCCGGACGACGTCACGGCGGACTTCGACCAGGTTTTTGTGGGTGAAGCCGAAACGAAGATCCTAGACGTGCTCAGAGAGAGGATCAGGGACAAGATCGTGTACGGCGAGCGCGCGGCCGATCTCGATGCGGCGCCGATTCCCAATTTCAAGCTGCTCAAGAATTGGAAAAAGGTCCACTACTGGCCGATCCTCACCTCACGCGGGTGTCCGTACGATTGCACGTTCTGTTCCGTGACGCAGATGTTCGGTCGCGGATACCGCACGAAAAGCGTAGAACGCGTGATGGAGGAAGTCCGGGCGTGCGAGACAGGCTGGATATTCTTCGTGGACGACCACTTTGTCGTCAATAAGAAGCGCACGCGGGCGATTCTGCAGGCCATGCGCCGGGAGAAGATTCACAAGGACTGGTCGTGCCAGCTGCGGGCGGAGGTGAGCCGTGACGAGGAATTGGTCCGGGAAATGCGCAGCACCGGCTGCCGGACGGTCTACATCGGTCTTGAATCGATCAATCCGGCGAGCCTGATCGAGATCAACAAGAAGCAAACCGTCGACGATATCCGGGATTCCGTTCGCATCTTCAAACAGAATGCCATCAACGTTCACGGCATGTTCATGTTCGGCAGCGACTCCGACCGTCCGGACGTTTTCCGGCATACGTCGGATTTCTGCCGCCGGAGCGGACTCACCAGCGTACAGTACCTGATCCTGACGCCCCTCCCGGGCACAGTGCTGTACCGAAAAATCGAGGAAGAGGGCCGGCTGCTCCACAGAGACTGGCGGTACTACGACGCGATGCACGTCGTTTTTCAGCCGAAGCAATTGACACCGATCGAGTTGCAGCAGGGCATGATCGAGTGTTTTTCGGATTTCTACACCTATGCCGGCGCGGTCAACGAATCGATCAATCTCGTCTACGAATCGTGCCGGGCCCTGGTGCGGCGGCTTTGGGAGAAGGCGTATTTTCCGTCGGTGGCTCCCATGGTGGTCAAGGTGTTCGGCCGTCCGATCGTGAAAAGCTGGATCCGGTTCAACCGGCCGTATCTGGAATACTTGAGTACGATGCGCCGCTGAGCCGGTAAGCCCAGGGAATTTTCCTTTCGGTTCCGTGTTATGGAGGGAAACCCGGAGCCTCTCCTACATGAAACGCCTGCTAGCGGTTCTTCTGTCTGCGAGTTCGTGCGTCGAAACGGAGTACATTGGCGACCCGCCCGGTTCCCTCTCCCTTAGGGTGGTGCCCGCACAATCCTACGTACTTCTGGACAGTATGACGGTCTTTTCCGGAGAGCTTGAACAGGGCGCGCCGGTTGCCGTGAGGTGGGAGAGCGCCGACGGATCGATTGCGACCGTTGATCAGACGGGTACCGCCACGGGCCGTGCGGATGGCCAGGTATTCATTCGAGCCCTGTTGGAGGGTGTGGCGAGCGACTCCGCGCTCCTCAACGTCCTGTCGGACACGTCCGGCATCGCCGTAATTACGGTGTCGCCCGAGGACACGGTGCTTCGCACCGGTGACTCCATCCGGGCGGTCGCAGCGGCCCGATCGTATCACGGTCAATTGCTCGACGGCCTGGATTTCGCATGGGCGTCTTCCGATACGGCTGTGGCCGTCGTTACTCCGGAGGGCACCTTGACCGCGCGGTCCCCGGGCTTCAGTCTTGTAAGAGCGTCTGTGGGCCCGTTTCAAAGCGCTCCCGCGATCCTGCGCGTCACAGGCGCTTCCCGCACGGGTTCATTCATGGGATACAGCGGCACACCGGTGTCCGGCACGGCCAGGCTGGACGCCGCGGACGGCACCGTCGCGCTGAGTTTTTCCGAAGATTTCCAGTGCGAACCCGGTCCTTCGTTGTACGTGTATCTGTCGCACAGCGGCGCGATCACGGCGTCCAGTCTCGAAATCGCGCCGCTGAAGAGCGTGGCCGGTGCGCAAGCGTATACGATCCCGGACGGCGTCGGTCCCGGCGACTACGGCTTCGTGGTCATTCACTGCAAACCCTATAACCATACCTTCGGATATGCGCAACTGGACTAGCGCCCTGTTCATCCTTCTGCTGGCCTCGCGGGTCTCGGCGGGTGCATGGCCGCAGGAAAAGGGCAGTGGTTTTTACAAGCTTGAGACTTCGCTAATCGTAGCGGACGAGTACTATCTGTCCAACGGCGACCGGCAAAGTATCCCAACCACAAAGGAATGGACGATCGCTCTGTACGGAGAGTACGGATTGACGGATCGTCTGACGGCCATTCTCTATTGGCCGATGAAATCGCTTGCGGTGAACCGACAGGTCGGAAGGCTCAGCGGCTTCGAATACGCGCCGGGCGGATCCGCAGCAGGGCCGGGCGATGCTCAGCTCGGCTTCCGCTTTAATGTGTTGAAACAAACGGTCTCCGTCTGGAGCCTCTCGTTCAACGTCGGTGTACCGACGGGTCAGCACAGCAACCGGGAGGGGCTGTTCACCGGGGACGGGGAATGGAATGCGGCGGCCCTGGTCGAGTATGGTCTTTCCCTATACCCACGGCCGTTGTACCTGGCTGCGCAAACGGGCATCAATCTCCGGAGCGCCGGGTACGAGCATGAATGGCACTACGGTGTGGAATTCGGCCTGGACGTGAATCGTCGGGTCGCTGCCATCCTGCGCGTTCAGGGCGTTCGGCCGATAGAGTCGGTTCGGTCCAACGCGGCGGTGGGCTCGCTCTATTCCAACGGCCAGCAGTACCTGGCGTACGGACTGGAATGGGATTACAAGCTCTCGGATCGCCTCGGGCTCGCCGCACAGTTCCGCTCGGCCGTCGGCGCGCGGAACATCCTCGCCGCTCCGATGTGGAGCCTCGGCCTGTTTGTCAGGTCGTGATCCGGCACGCAAAAAAAACGTCGGGCGTGATGCTCAGAGAAGCGCTTTGAGCGCGCCCGCTCCCTTGACCGCCGTCTTCCTGATCCACGACCACGACTGCTGCGCGGACTTTTTCGGAAGTGTCACGATCACCACGGCCGCCACAATCACGGCGGCGGACAGGAGCGTCCGGACCGTCAGCGGCTCTCTATCGACCAGCCAGCCTAAGAAAACAGCCACCACGGGATTGACGTACGCATAGGTAGCCACCCGGGACGGGGTCGTCTGCTTCAACAGCCACACGTAAGCGCTGAACCCCACCAGGGATCCGAAAAGGATCAGATACACCAGGGAGACGAAAGAGGAAGTTGAAATTCCGCTGACATCCAGGCGATGGTGTTCCCCGCTCAACGCACCCGCCGCCATCAAACACAAGCCTCCTATCGACATCTGCATGCCGGTGGACAGCACCGGCGATGGCGGGAGTTCGGCGCGCCGCGAATAGAGCGAGCCGCTTGCCCAGGAGAGCGCCGCTACAACGAGTACTGCGGCGCCCAGAGCATGCACGCGCCCGCCGCCGATCAATTCTTCCGGTCCGACGAGGATGAACAGACCCACCATCCCCATCCCCACGCTCAGAACATCGCGAAGGCCGGGACGAACGCGGTCTCCGGTGAACCAGTTGAGCACGACCATCCAGATCGGCACCGTGGCGACCAGCAGCGCCGTGAGGCCGGAGGGAACATATTGCTCCGACCACGTCACACCGCCGTTACCGCCCAGCAACATCAGCGCGCCGATGAACAGCGCCGACCGCCAGTGAACCCAAGACGGGACCACGTCTCCCCGAAGCCTGGCGAACGTGAACAGGATCAATCCGGCAAATCCGTTTCGCAGGCCGGCCATGAAGAAGGGCGGAATCGTGTCGATGGCGTATTTGATGAACAAGTACGTCGAGCCCCAGATAATGTAGACCGACGCGAAAGCGAGGACGATCCTGAACCTGTGTGACTTCGCGATGGTCAAGGTTCCCTCCCTGTTTCTCCCGAGTTGGCCACGGGAATGTGGGTCGTTTCTTTCACCGTATTCAGCACAATGGTCGTGCGCGTGGAGAGTATCGTCGGGATGGTCCCTATCTTCGTGTTGAGCAGCCGGCCGAGCTCCTCCGTGTCTCGAACGCGGACCTTGATGAGAAAGCAGTCCTCGCCCGTGATGTGATGCACTTCCTGCACTTCGGGGAATTCAGCAAGCCGACGCGCATTCGACAATTCGCCCACGCGATCCGCGGATCGGACGAAGATGAAGGCCAGCAGTCCGGTTCCTAGCGCTTTAGGATTCAGCCGTGCCTCGTATCCGGCAATCAAGCCCCGCTCCTCCAGCTTGCGGACCCTCTCCAGCACCGCCGACGGAGCCATCTCCACTCTCCTAGCCAGATCGGCGTTCGTTATTCTCGCATTCTCTTGAAGCAATCCGAGAATCACGCGGTCAATGGAATCCAACTGTTCCGTCATGTCAGCCTCGTTCTGCATTTTTGATATTCATACGAATATACGTTCGCCTTGTTCCATAAATAAGCGGCATTTATGCGGATGAACCGTCGAATCAGTGAATATACTTCGGTAACATTGGTACCGTCAAGTGCCAATTGCCACAAGAGTGGGATGGTCCACTTACCCAAGGATAGTCTGCCAAAGAACTACTTTCCACCGAATTCTGGACACTTATTGGCTTGATAATCCATGACTGAAAGCCTACCTTTGACCATCCAGGAGTCTGAAAAGGGCCTAAAGTGAGTTCCGCAAGCGGAGAATTCCTGACTGCATTAGCCGGGCCGACGCCCTTATATTTGGACGGGGCAACCGGTTCGGAGTTGGAGGCGCGCGGGGTCGAACTTGTACTGCCGCTCTGGTCGGCCGTTGCCCTCCTCACGTCGGGAGGCCGGTCCATCCTCCAGGGATTGCACGAAGAATACGTGCGCGCGGGTGCGGACATCGTTACCGCGAACACGTTTCGCACGAACCACCGTGCCCTAAAGGCGGCCGGACTTCACGCCAGAGGACGAGCGCTGACCCAAACGGCGGTAGATCGGGTTCGCCTGGCCATCGATCGCGCCCGGGTTTCGCGCCGCGTGTTTGTGGCAGGTTCGGTTGCACCGGTTGAAGATTGCTACCGGCCGGACCTGGTCCCTCCGGATGAGGAACTTCGGGACGAGCACCGACGTCACATCGATAACCTGTTCGATGCCCAGGTGGACGTCATCCTGATTGAAACGATGAACACTGTTCGTGAAGCCCGCATCGCGCTGGAGTACGCCCTGCAAACGACCCTGCCGGTCTTACTGAGTTTTGTTTGCGGGGAGAAGGACGGATACCTGCCCGGCGGGGAAAGCCTCGAAGATGCCGTACGGACGGTTGATCTCCTGAAGCCGACTGCACTTCTGTTGAACTGCATTCCTGTCGAACGCATGTCGGCCAATCTCGCGATCTTGAGCAAAGCCACCGAACTTCCCCGAGGCGCGTATGCGAACATCCTGAGCGGGCAGGGAGGGAAGCCGGTTTCACCGGACCGGTACGCCGGCCATGCGCGGCAATGGATGCGTGAGTACTCATTGAAGATCGCTGGAGGCTGCTGCGGCACGACGCCGGCCCATATCGAAAGATTGACCGCACATACTGCCTGACCGCATGACGCGAACTCCCCATATCCTCATAGGTATCGCTCTCCTGACCGGTTCACTGGCGGCCCAGAAATACTCCGTTACGACCTACGGTGCAGCCGACGGCCTGCTCCCTTTTGCGGTCGAACGGCTGCACCAGGACCCGCTGGGGAATCTGTGGATGACCACGAGCGGCGGTCTCATGATGTATAACGGGAAGTCTTTTCGTTCGTTCGGGCCGGAGGAAGGCCTGCCTGCCTATGCGACGCGAGCCATCGCCCAGGACGCAGACAAGGGGATATGGGTGGGAACGTTGGGTGGAGGCGCTGCACGGATCACCCGGCTGTCGACAGGCGACTACTCCCTCCGGGCCTTCACCAGGGAAAACGGCCTGCCGGACAATTCGGTCCTCTCACTCCTGGCCGCCGCAGACGGTTCTTTGTGGGTGGGGACCAAAGGAGGTTTGGCACACATTCGTAGAGATCGATCGGACACCCTGCATGTTCTTCGCACATGGCAGGAGCCGATCGTCAATTGTATGTACCAGGCCAAAGACGGCTCGTTGTGGTTCGGCGACATGTCGGGTGCCGTGCACGTGATCGCCGGGGACACGCTGCGGTCGATTCCCGTATTTCCCCCCCATGCGTCGGGAGTCACCGGACTGGCCGAGGACGCCGTTGGCGACCTGTGGGTGACCAGCTTCGCCGGCGGCGCACGAAAACTTCATTGGGTTCGCGGTCGATGGGCGGCTTTCTCCGACGCGTCGACGCGCGAGGTGCCCGCCGAGGTCTTCCACGTTCATCGCGACGGGGCAGGGCGACTCTGGTTTGCTACGTTCGGAGAAGGTGTGGTGAGCTATGACGGCCGGAGGTTCCAGTCCTTTTCTACGGCCAATGGCCTGCCGGAAAACAACACCGTGTGTACCTTCGTAGACCGTCAGGGCCTCTTGTGGGTTGGGACAGCCAATAGCGGCCTGTGCAAGCGTGGCGACCTTCCTTTTGTGTTCTTCGACAAAGAGACCGGCCTGCCCGGTAACCTGGTCCTCGACGTGATCGCAGACCGTCGAGGTTTCATGTGGGTGTCCTGTTATGAAAGCGGCCTTGTGAGGTTCGACGGAACTTCGATTCGGGGCTTCTCGCGCAGGGAAGGACTCACCTCCCGAAAGGTCTACGCGCTGATGGAAACGGCGGATGGCCGGATCTGGGTCTCCACGATGGGCGAAGGCGTATTCGTATACGACGGAAAGCGATTCAAGCGATTCCGTTCCTCGTATCTTCTCACCGACGTGTTGTGCATGTTCGAGGACCGGGAAGGCCAGATTTGGTTCGGTACCGATACCCACGGGGCCGTTCGACTCTCGCGCGACGGATCGCTCCTGCAGTTCACACCGGAACAGGGACTGGCGGGATTGCGTGTCTTCTCCATTCTGCAGGACCGGCGCGGTCGTATCTGGTTCGGGTGCGGGCAACCGAGCCGTCTCAAAGAAGCAGGCGGAGTCAGCGTATGGGACCCGGTCCGGTTTCTGAGGAACCTGAGGCCGTTCGTGACCTACGACAAACAGAACGGCTTTCCGAGCAACGAGGTCATTGCGCTGTATGAGGACCGCGACGGTGCCGTCTGGCTCGGGACCCGCCACCACGGGTTGTTTAGCTTCAGCAACGAGCAATTCACACCGTTTGGCAAGCGGGAGGGCTTGTTGTCCAACACGGTCACCGCAATCGGAGAGGACAGACGGGGCCGACTGTGGGTGGGCACGGTGAAAGGCCTGCACGTACGGACGCCCGGCGGGTTTGACGTCTACACCAAGGCACAGGGTCTTCTCAGCGACGAGATCTACGAAAACGCCATGGCATTGGACCGGGACGGCCGGTTGTGGTTGGGGACGCCCGGCGGGCTGTGCCGGTTCCGGGTTGACGACCTCGATGCTCGACCCTCGCCCCCTTCGTTGTACGTGGATCGCGTCCTGTCCAACGGCCAGCCCCTCGAGGCGGACGGGATGACAGACTTGTCGCACGCCCGGAACGATATCGATTTTCAGGTAACCGGCATCGACTTCCGCGCGGAGAAACACCTCATGTACCAGTACTTTCTCGAAGGATTCGACGCAAACTGGCGCGATCCGACCCCGCGAGATTACCTGTCTTACACCAACCTCGAACCGCGGTCATACGTGTTCCATGCGCGGGTGTCCGGCTCTTCGGGTGCGTGGAGCGATCCGGTGACGATGCCGTTCATCATCCATCCGGCCTTCTGGCAGACATGGTGGTTCCGCGGAACTCTCCTCACGGTGCTCATCGTGTCGGTGCCCTACGCGGCCCGGGTTTCACGCTCGGCCTTTCACAGGTTCCAAACGTGGCGGCGAAACCGCACGATCGCCCATTACCGGCTGAAGGGGCTCATCGGCGAAGGAGCCATGGGATCCGTGTACGAGGCGTACGACCGAACGGCCCGCAAGACCGTTGCGCTGAAAGTGATCCACCGGCGTCTGATGGAAGATCCGGAGAATCAGTCCCGTTTTGAACGCGAGGGCCGCATTCTGTCGAAACTCAGCCATCCCAACGTCGTCCGGGTTTACGCAGCCGGGCAATGGATGGGCCGCGGATACATCGCCATGGAGGTTCTGCCGAACGGCAATCTGCGCGACTACGTGAGCAAGCATTTTCCGCTCGATCTCAAAACCACGGCCCGACTCCTGACCGAGATCGCCGAAGGACTGGCGTACATTCACGGACTGAACATCGTGCACCGGGACCTGAAAAGTGAGAACATCATGCTGGACGAACGCTGGCGGCCGAAGATCATGGACTTCGGTCTGTCGAAGTCCACGCTCGTGACGACCATGACGCAGGTCGGGACGATCATGGGGACGCTCGGATACGTTGCGCCGGAGCAGGTGACGGGACATAAGGTCGACCAGCGCTCCGATCTGTTTTCCTTCGGGGTGATCATGTACGAAATGCTTACGCGGATGCTGCCCTTCCGAGGCGAAAACGAGATCGCCCTGATCCATTCGATTTTCAACGACCTGCCCGAGCTGCCGTCGAACGTCAACCCTACGGTCTTCCGCGACCACGAGTGGATCGTGCTCAAGTGTCTCGAAAAAGATCCCGCTCACCGGTACCAATCGTGCGAAGAATTACTCAAGGATTTCCGTTCGGTACACCGGTTGCTGCACTGATTCGTCGGTCCGGCGCGCAGGGTCACCGACGAACCGGGCAGCGGGGCCTATCCACGGCGGAATGTGTTGATGGCCAGAGGATGAAACATTATATTCGAACGACATCCCATGATCAAACTCACCGAAAGCCTCGACGACCTTCAGCAGCGCCTTGATGAGTCCTTCAAGGAGATCAGTCATCGTATCTCCGAACTCAATCAGGCGCTGGCGAAAAAAGACACGGCCGGCTGCGAAAAGCAATTGAACGAACTTTTCCGGATTTTTATGGAACGGCACCGGCAGGTCAATGCCCAGGTGGCCCGGCTCGATGCGGACGTTCGAAAGACGGAATCGCAGTTCCAGGAACACGTCACCGAGAAAGAGCAGTTCAAGGCGCTCTATAACAGCGGCATGGTGCTTTCGACGTCCAGCGAACTGCAGGGGCTCATAGAATTCGCCATGGACCAGATCACCTATCACCTGCGCGCGGACCGGGGCTTCATGATCCTGGTGAACGAACAGGGCGACAAGGAGTTTTTCGTACACAAGAATTTCGACGGCGACCGGATCGACGACCCCGCAAACGAGGTCTGCCATTCGGTGATCGAAAAGGCCCTCGAACTGGTGCGTCCTCTCAAAGTCACCGACGACTCGGCGTCGGAAAGCATCATGAAACAGGGTAGCTTCATCCGGCTGGGGCTTCGGGCGGTGCTGTGTGTACCGATCGTCTATCGTAAGGCACTGCTCGGTGTTGTGTACCTGGACCGCCGCGAAGAGCACAAGGGATTCACCGACAACGATCTGACGTTTCTGATCGCGTTCGCCCGCCAGATTGCGTACCGCGTAAACGAACTCAAGGAGCTGACGCGCGTTCAGGACGAATTTGCCCTTCGCGACCGAAACCGGCTCCAGGCCCTGCGGGAGAAATATAATTTCTCCGAGATCGTCGGCCGCAGCGAGAAGCTCGTGCAGGTGCTCGAGATCGCCGCCAAGGTGGCTGCCACGGATGCCACCGTGATGCTCCTCGGCGAAAGCGGGGTGGGCAAGGAACTGATCGCCCGCGCCATCCATTTCAACAGCGACCGCTTCGAGCAGAAATTCGTCGCCCTCAACTGCGGGGCGATTCCCGCAGACCTGCTCGAGTCCGAGTTGTTCGGTTACGAACCGGGCGCATTTACCGGCGCCGTAAAAGCCAAACCGGGCAAGTTCGAGCTGGCCCACCGGGGAACGCTTTTTCTGGACGAGATCGCCGAACTTTCGGTCAATCTCCAGGCCAAGATCCTGCGCGTGCTGCAGACGCATGAGATCGAACGGCTCGGCGGCACGGACACCCGGCGCCTTGACATCCGCATCGTCGCCGCCACGAACAAAGAACTCGGGAGACTCGTCAAGGAGGGCAAGTTCCGCGAAGACCTCTACTATCGCCTGAAGGTGGTGGAGATCACCGTCCCCCCGCTGCGGGAGCGCCGGGAGGATGTCGGACTGCTGGTGCATCACTTCATCGCCAGATACGGCGAGGCCAGGGTGACCGAAATCGACGACGATGCGCTGGATGTGCTGGAGAATTACCGCTGGGACGGGAACATCCGCGAGCTGGAAAACGTCGTGCAGCGTGCGGTCGTGCTGGCGGGCGGTCCCTCCATCACGATCAACGATCTGCCGCACGAGATCATCAAGGACGTCGAAAGCGGATACCGCATCCGCAAGGACCTCAAGCTCGAAGACGCCGAGCGGGATTTCCGCCGCTGGTACGTTCTGCGCACCCTGACCAAAGCCAACAACAACAAGACCAGGGCCGCCGAGTTGCTCGGCGTGAACCGCACCCACTTCTTCAAAATGCTCAATCAGCTGGGCATCACCGACTAGACTTACTCCCGTACCGTCACCCGACTGCGACACTCCGCCTGCTCATCGGCGTCGTTTTTGTACGACACGCCGAACATCTCTTCTGTGAACCGCGACGCGCAACTGCAATGCATCGCGAAGCTTATGGGTACACGTCTGCGCGGGCACAGAAGTTGATTCACTGCGTGTCATTCAAGTCGGCGATTGGTCGCATTCTACAGGAACAGGTACCACCGTGCACAAGCGGGTTTTGATCTTCAACGAGGACATCGAGGAATTGTCGGGATTGAGGCAGTTACTGGTCAAAGAGGGTTGTGAGGTCATCACCGCCACGAACTGGGAAACAGCGAAGAAGTTGTTCTCGGGCATTCCGATCGATTATGTGTTGCTGGATACGCGGCACGAGGCCATTCAAACCATGCTCAACAGCGGCATCCATCGCACGAAATGAGCGTCAGGGTTTCACACGCCGCTGTCCCTTTGAGGGGCGTATCTCCGCACCGCCTCGAGCGAGGTTCCGATGGTTGTTGAAATCGGTGTTCTTGTTCTTGTTTCCGTTCTATGCGCTTTTTTACTACTAAGGAGGAGGTCATGAGAACCAGCCAACCAACCTTACATGTGCGACCGGTGCCCGTATTCGTCCTGTTGGCGCTGGTTTCCGGAATGCTCTACGCCGGCGATCCCAAGCCTTCCGCGGTCTGGACGTTCAAAGGAAAGAAATCCATCAACAACTACTCCGAGGTCTGCGGCGGGAAATACTTCTGGACCCGGGAGGGCAACTATGCAGCCGTCATCAACAATGCCGACGGCTCAACCAGATGGGAAGCCGAACTGAAGGACCTCCAGGAAAAGGCGTTCAGCCTGATATGGAACGATAATATGTTCGTCTTCTGCACGAAGAAGGAGATGGTGGCCCTGGACCTGGAAACCGGCTCGGAGAAGTATCGCATTGCCCTCGGCAGCGAGGTCGATCCGACGGACTACAACGGGTACCTCAACACCTCCAACGGTGTGCTGATCGTGTACAAGGACAACGTCGGGTTCTACGACGTTACGAACGGCAAGCAGTTGTGGCTCCGCAAAGACAAGGGCATGACGGTCGACAACTACGATCTGATGAAAAACGGCCATTTCATCGGCCTTTACGGCAACGGCGTGGCCATCATCGACTACAAGACCGGCCAGTCCCTCTGGAGTTCGCCGGAACCGCTGTATTCGGACCTCAAGTACCAGTATTACACGTTTACCAACTCCGAGGGCACCGGCGGTTCGGTGTTGTTCTTCATGAAGAAGTCGACCGCGCTGGTGAGTTGGGACGGCAAACCGCTGTGGTCCATTGCGGCGCGGGGCAGCGAGGAGCGCGGCGGCCAGAAAAAAGCCGGCGAATGCCAGCAGCGAGTGGGCAACACCCTGACCGTCTTCCTCGAGAAGCAGATCGTAGGCCTGCACGGCTTGACGGGCGCCGAAGGATGGCGCGAAGACGTGAAAGATGAAGACGATATCGCCGAAGCCGACGTTTATGCGATCCAGGATGATCAGAAGAACGACCGCTTCGGACTGATCACCGTCAACGGTGCCCTGCTGAACTTCGACGCCCAAACGGGCCAGAAGCTGTGGCGCACGCCCGATGAGACGTTCGTCGGCCAGATGTGCAAAATACTCCCGATCCAGGGCGATGAGTTCCTCTGCATCTCCGGCAAGCGGGCCTTTCTGATGACGAACGGCCTGCTTGGCGTCCACATGTACCGGATCAACATGAAGGACGGGAAAATCCTGTGGCACAACCAGAGCCGCGCCATGTGGAGCAACGCCATCGGTAATTCCGCCAAAACGACGTACGACGGCGTGGCGTCCGGTCCATACCTTTTTCCCGAGATCGATCGAACGGTGCTCGTGACCAACACCGGCGTCAACGTCTTCACCCTGTCGGACGGCAAACTGCTGAAGGACGGAAAGTGGATGCAGAATGAGGTCGGCAACTGGAAGAAGCACGAGTACACCGTCGACAAGACCAACATGGTGCTGAGCGTCTCGCTGACTCCTCCGGTCGGATTGAGCGCCGCGGCGCTCGGTCCGCTCGGTCTGCCGTTCGGCGGTTTCAAGCTCCTTAAGAGTACCATCATGATCAATCGAAGCGCAGCGCCGGCCATTGTCGGAGGGACGCTATTCTTCTCGGGCGACGACAAGATCTTCGCTTATGATCTGGCCACCGGCAAGGAGAAATGGGCGGCCAAGGCCCGCGGACCGGTCGTAGCCATGCTCGTGAAAGAGGGTGTTGTGTACGCGATGACGGGTTTGTACATTGACTCGAATATCCTGTTCGGTCTGCAGGACGAAAAACCGATGGTCTACCACAACAAGGGCGATTTCGGGTTCATCGCCTTCGACGCCGCGACCGGAAAGGAACTCTGGAAGTTCCAGGAATTCGAGGCCAACGATCCCGTCTTCCTGACCGGCATCATCGTGGACAAGGCCGACCTCGAAAAGAAGGAAAAGAGCGAGTGCAATCTGAAGAAGCTCAAGGTCGGGCAGATCTTCAACATGGTGCAGCGCCCGAACTACGTCTTCTTCTGGGGTGTGGACGGGCTGGCGGGCGTGCAGTACGGATCGGACCAACCGTGCAAGTCCAACTGGCGTGTCAAGGGTGACGTGAAGAAAGCCCGTCAGACGTTCAGTCTCACGGACGACCGCTACATGCCTCCGGTCGTGCTGTTCGACAACACCTTCCTGGCCGACTTCGGCGGAGACGTGTATTACTTCGACGAGGCCGCCCAGCAGCTGAAATGGAAGGCCGACGGCGGCGAGCGCACACTGTATTCGACGCACAACCGGCTCATCTACGTGATGGATGGAAAAGAATTGACGGCTTATAGATTGGATTAACTCACTATCCTCACCTAACTAAACCATAGGAGGTTGTATGAGGAGCATAATTGTCATTCTCACGTCCGTTCTTGTTTTGGTATGGGCGGCCGCTGGTTGTGGCGGTGGCGGCGGTGGGGGAGGAACGAATGATTTTGGCTCACAGGCCGAAGCTCAACAGGCGTACAATGCGTCACTTGCCTATACCACGCTGGCAGTGTCCGAAGTAGAGGCGGCAGCGGCCCTGGCTCAGTCTTTCACCGGCATCGCGTTGGGCAAAGCGCGTGGCTCAAAAGGAACGGCAAACACCGAGTTCATCTACAACGCCTCCACAGGCTATTGGGAGGCGACGTACAACGAGGGTATTGCCGGTTTCACGGGGACGATAAAGCTTCGCTTTGATCCAAGCGATGCAAACCACCTGCCGGACAACACGACTAATACCATGCAGTACATCGTGGATTTCGGCTATTCGTCTTCGGAACAGGGTTTTGACTACGACTGGAGTTATGCGTCGGATATGACGGCGACCGGCATTGCGGCTTATCGAGGTGGCACGGGCAACCTGGTCATCGACGGTACCACATCGTTTGACATTGAAGGAGTGTACTCGAACGTGTATTCCTTATTGTATCGGTACGATATCAGCATAAACGATGTGACATTCTCACCCACGAATGACTATCCGCTCAGCGGCACCATCGATTTCACACTCAGGTATGAACAAGATCCGGAGAGTCCTCAATACCCGAATTTCAATATTTCGGGTACCATTACCTTCGACGGTGACAACACGGTCGTGGTTACCTTCGGTGGATTTGATTTTGTGCTGACCATCTGACGGCATAACGGGACGTACATGCCTCGGTGAGGCTTCATCGGTTGATTCCAAACCGTCCCGCTTGCACGGCGGGACGGTTTTTTTGTATATTGTTTCGTATATTAGTTAGAATGTTCCCCCGATTGGTCCGTTTTTGAGTACCTATTTTGCAGGAGGTGGCCATGAAACACATATCCGCGATTCTTTGGCTCGCCGTGTTCTGCCTGTTACCCGCCTTACCGGTCTCCGCCCAGGCGCTCTTCGAAGACCACTTCGAGAACAACATCAACGACTGGATCGTGGAGAGCACGGACAGCTACGAAACGTACTTCATGAGCGGCCAATGGGTCATACGCTACAAGAAGGAAACCGGATCGGTCTCCTCCACCAAGAAGGTGGTCGTAGACCAGTCGAGAGACTTTACGATCGAATGCAACACACGATGGATGTCGGGCATCGACAACAACGGCTATGGCATCGAGTGGGGCCGGCTCAACGGCGATAACCGGATCTACTTCATCATCTCCGCCAACGGCCAGTACGCCGCGAGCCACTTCCAAAACGGCCAGTACAGCCCGATCGTTCCCTGGAAGGAATCCTTGTCCATCAACCGCTACGGGAGCAATCACCTCAAAGTCGAGAAGAGCGGCTACCGGATGAAATTCTACATCAACGGCACGTACGTCGATGAGATGAACTTCATCAACTTCTACGGCGACTACATCGGCTTCAACGTGAACAAAGGACAGCAGGTGGCGTTCGACGACTTCATCGTCAAACAGACGGCCGGCTACGGATACACTTCATCGGGCGGCTACGGCGGCGGATCGTCGTGGGTCGAGGATGAATACAAACGCGGGAAGGAGTTCTTCAACCAGAAAAACTACTACCAGGCGGAGACCGCTCTTCGTAACGCCGTCCAGGGATTTCAACAGTCCGGCGACAGGAAAAAGGAATTGTACGCCTCCGAGTACCTGGCCAAGTCGCTATATCAGCAGAAGCGGTATGACGAGGCCATTACGTTGAATCTCACGCTGCTTGCGCTGGCCAATTCGATGGGCGACATGGAAGGCGTCGGCCTCGCCAACAACCGGCTGGGCGTCAACTACTATGCGAAGGGCGATTATTCCAGCGCCTTGATCTATTTCCAGGGTGCTCTGGCACAGACCCGCCAGGAGGGGAAGACGGAAGAGATCAAGACAGCCCTGCAAAACGTCATCGACGCACTCAACAAACTCGGGCGATACAGCGAAGCCCAGTCCTTTCAGAGCGAGCTGTCGTCTCTGGGCGGCTACGGAACGACGACGGGGTACGGGACGTCCGGCGGCACGGGCTATGCCGACCAGACCTACGCCGACGCGGAATACCAGAAGGGCAAAGATTTCTATAACCAGCAGAACTACATGATGGCGGAATCGTCTTTCCGCAGCGCGATCGCCGCGTATCAGCAGTTGGGGAAGCGGCAGAACGAGCTGTACGCTTCCGAATACCTGGCAAAATCTCTGTACAAGACGGGGCGATACGACGAGGCGATCTCGCTGAATTTCCAACTCATGGGCATGGCCAGCCAGTTGAACGACATGCCGGGCGTCGGGCTGGCCAACAACCGCCTCGGGCTGAACTACTACGCCAAGGGCGACTACGGCAATGCCGTCGGGTATTTCCAGGCCGCCCTCTCGCAAAGCAAGCAGACCGGTACCGTCGACGATATCAAGACGGACCTCAACAACGTTATCGATTCGTTGAAGAAATTAGGACGGTACTCCGAGGCGTTCATGTACGAGCAGGAGTTGAACAGCTACGGCAAGTAGAAGAGCCGATTAAGGAGAAAACGGTCCGTCTGTTGCACGTCCTTTTTATGCGACCGCTTGCTTTCGCGGAGCTGTTTACCGTACTTTGAACGTGACCATAGTTCGCTCGACATAGTTCCATCCGCACCTATACATAAATCGTCTTTCAATCAGAAGGAAGATTCATCGTGAGCAAACGAACTGTTCTGACCCTGACTTGTTGCCTCTTGGCAGCCTGGAATATCCGAGCCCAGGATCTGAAAGGTGCCATCGAGAATCTCGCAACGGACGCGGCCAGAGCGTACGTCCGGCCGGTGGTGTCCGGCTTCGGCAGCGATCTTAACACGGGTTGGTTTCATCGCGCGCCAAAAGCGCAGAGGCTGGGATTCAACGTGGAAGTCGGCTTTGTGGCGATGGGTACGCTGTTCAACAAGAAGGACAAGCGCTTCTCCGTGACGAAGAATCTGACAATCACGGAAGACGAGGCGACTCGTTTAGCCACGACGTTTGTTGAAAACGATCCCACACTCAGCCAGTTGACAGGTACTTTCAAGGACCAGGCGATTGCCACCATTGCAAACGAGATCGCCGATCAGATCGTCAATGTCACGATAGCCGGCGCGACCTTTATCGGGGACAAAGAGGATACCGTGAAATTGACCATCAACAACGACATCTTGTTCACCTACAACAGTCAATCCTACACGATGCAGAACGGTCAAGAGACCAACCTCGGTGTGGGCGGATTGCTGGACGCGCCCGTTGTTCCTTTGCTTGCGCCTCAACTTACGGTTGGAACTGTCATGGGCTCTCAGCTGACGATACGCTACGTGCCAACGGTTAAACTCAAAGATGAGGTGGGAAAAGTCAACTACTTCGGCATTGGCATTCAACACAATCCGGGCGTGTGGTTCCCGCAGCCGCTCCCGGTCGACCTCGCCGTTGCTTTCTACACGCAGAATCTCAAGCAGGGGAAGCTGTTTGAGGCAACGGCTACGGCCTACGGGATCACAGCCAGCAAGCAGTTCGGTTTCCGGTTCCTCAACCTCACTCCGTACGCCGGATTCCTGCTCGAGTCGTCGGAAATGAAGTTCAAGTATGACTACTCTTACACCGTACCCGATGGTAGCGGAGGTCTGGCGACTGAAACGGCCAAGATTTCCTTTACCGAGAAAGGCAAGAACAAGAACCGCATCACGATCGGCACCAATATTCGCTTTCTCATGGTCAACATAAACGCGGACTACAGTTTTGCGAAGAACTCAGCCTATAGCGCGGGGATAAACTTCGCCCTCTAAGCCAACGCCTATTGCATTGAGAAGGGCTGGTCGATGGAAGGTCAGCCCTTTCTATTCTGGCGTGCACGGTACAACCGAATGGCCTCCCGGTAATCCTCCGCTGTGTTCATGTTGAAGAAAACGTGAGGATGGGACGCGGCTGTCACATTCTCGGCCGGAACCACCAGCGTGGGCAGCTGTCCGTACAGCCGTTGGATGGCAAAGTCCTCGCGAACCATCATGTCTTCGATCGTCGAAAGACATTTCTTCGAATAGACCGCGCATAAGGACTCGTACCCTTGCGGCCCCTTCGGCACGACGATGTTGTACGATGCGGCTCGATCCAGTAAGAACGTGCCGGCCCGATGGTCGAACAACGGCAGGTCGCACGCCAGCACAATGTTCACCTCGTGTTCCGACTCACTCAACCCGGCGTGAATGCCGCTCAATGCGCACTCCGCTGCGTAGCGGTCTCTTACGATGCGAACACCCACCGGGGGTATTAGCCCAGGCTGCTTGGTCACCACGGCAACGTCCGGCGTCAGACGGCGAAGCTCTCCGATCAAGTGTTCGAGTAATGTCGTGTGATGAAAGGGGAGGAGGAACTTGTCGGCGCCCATACGTTCGGAGCGGCCGCCGGCGAGAACTATGGCGCCGCACTCAGCGGGCATCGTCCTTTTCGTATAGCACGGCCTTCCGGAATTTCTCCGGACCGGCCCGGTCGATCCGGTACTCGTACCCGTTGGTCCACAACACGAGCCGCTCCGCCGACACCTCGAGCCGGGGCTTCTTGAAGTAATTCGTGTAGCGGGTGTTATCCAGGTAGACGCTGAGCACGTCCTGGTCGAAATGAACGTAGAACCACAACAGGCGCCCGTCTTCATCCTCTTGCATCGGCTTGATGTTGACCGCCGACAGGTCGACCGGATTCTTGAAGCGCAGCCGCGACTCGATCGTCCCGGACTCACGGATCAACGTCAGCGGAAGTTCGATCGTCCTCGGCATCAGCAGATCCTCGGCGCGGAATCTCTGACTGTGTTTGGCCGGGATCGTCTCGGCCGGCGCGGAGTATGTCTGCGGTCGCGTGACGATCGTTCCTTTCCCCGTGCTCTTTTTTGCCAGAGGGCCTTTCGCCGCGGACTCCTCGGACGGTTTTGGTTTTTCGGCTCCGGACTCAACCGATGCGGGCGATTGAACCGGCGAGGCCTTTTCTTTGACCGACTCTTCCGCGACCGGGGTTTCGGGCGTCCGGTACACCACACGGTACACCAGGTAGGACAACCCCGCCACGATCAGGATCGCCGCAGCTACTTTGAGCAAACGCGGCCGAATCGAACGCGGTGTCGCTCCGCCCTCAATCAATTGCAGGACCGGCCCGTCGGACCGGAGTTGGTCCTTCAGCCGTTGTTTCAAGTCGACCCGTCCCTGCTGCCGGACTGCCGCTACGATGGCCTGCGTCAACGCCAGTTCCTCTGCCGCGTCGGGATCCGAGGCCAGCAGCCGCTCGAGCCTGCGCCGCTCTTCGTCGCTCAGCCGCCCGAGGACGTATCGATCCAGCACGTCGTCTTGCTCAAGCCATTGTCTCTCTCGGTCGTTCATTCGATCACTTTCGCGGATCCTTCAAGTAGTCCCGGACCCGTTTTTCCAGTTCTTTCTTGCACTGCCATTTCTTCGCTTTCGCCACGTCGGTGTTGGCAAACCGCATGGCGCGGGCGATTTCTTCCATGCCCTTTTCTTCGAGGTAGAACATCGTAAGAACCTTCCGGCACGTGGCGCCGAGGGAGTGAATGCACTTCAGTACGACCTGGTACTGCTCGGTATGGATGATCTCCCGGAGAGCATCGATGCGCTCTTCCGCGATGGGGTGCTGGTCGTCCAGGGGACCCACTTTGCCCACCTTGCGCTTGCTGATCTCCCGCAGCCACTTGTTCCTCACCACCGAATAGACGTACGTGCTGATCTTGGACGTGAGATCGAAATCGCCTCGCGCGACATTTTCCCAAAGAACAATCAACGCGTCCTGGAGCATGTCCTCCGCATCTTCTTCGCGGCCGCTGTTGTCCAGGACGAACTTGCGGACCATCAGGATGTTGCTGCGGTAGAGCTGGGCGAGCGCGCTCTCGTCACCGCGGCGCATTCGGTCGATGATCTGCCGGTCCGATTCCGCCGTGGCCGTCTCATACGCCGCGGGTTTCACCGGGCCTCAGTACGAATTAATATCAGGAAAACCAAAATGTAAACCCGCCATAAGTTTTTCAGGGAACAATGCGGCTATATTAACCAATAGACCGGCTTTTGTCAACGAGGAACCACCGTCCCGAACCGCTCTCCGCTCTTCACAGCATGCCCTCGAAGGAACTCCGCAGCAGTCATTCGTCGTTTTGAGGGGGGCTGCAATTCCAGTATCTCCAACGCATCCCCGGCGCCGCAAGCGACGCACATCCTTTGTGTTTCGGCTGTCGACACGATCGTGCCCGGCGGCTCTCCGGTCCGCTCGTGGGTGAGGCAAGTCCGGTATACCTTGAAGACCTCGTTACCCAGCGTCGTTGTCGCGCCGGGATGCGGCGAAAGGCCGCGAACAAAATTGTGAACCAAGCCGGCGGGCTGGTCCCACCGGACGACGCAGGTTTCCTTGAACAGTTTCGGGGCCGCGGTGACCAGCGACTCATCCTGGGCGAAGGTTTGCACGGTGCCCCCGGCGATCCGATCGCAGGTTTCCGCGGCCACGTCCGCTCCGAGCGCGGCCAGACGATCGTGCAGCTCGCCGGCCGTCTCGTCCGGTCCGATCGACAGCGCGCGCTGAAGGATCACCGTGCCGGTGTCCACTTTTTCCTGTATGAAGAACGTCGTCACGCCGGTTTCGGTCTCGCCGCGCACGATGGCCCAGTGAATCGGTGCCGCACCCCGGTACTTCGGCAGCAGCGAAGCATGGAGGTTGACGCAGCCTCTTCGAGGAAGCGTAAAGACGTCGGGCGGCAGGATCCGAAAAGCGACGACGAAATACAAATCCGCATCCAACAGGCGAAGTTCCTCGATGAAGGCCGGTTCCTTCAGGGAGTTCTTTTCCGGACCCGGCTGGATCAGCGGAAGGCCCAGCCGGAGGGCGGCGGACTTAACGGGAGTAAACGTTACCTGCTGGCCGCGACCGCGCGGCAGGTCCGGTGCCGTGACCACCGCGACCACCCGGTGATGACTTTCACACAATCGGGCGAGGGTCGGTACGGCAAAATCGGCCGTCCCCATGAACACCATGCGTAGCGGATTCACATGATCCTGCAACGATAAACCGGAGTGGATTTCGAACGGTCTAAGATAGTGGATTGCGGTCTCAGTTCCAAATGGTCTGCGGCAGACGCGACGGTGCTGGCCAACTTCAATTATTTCCGGTACTTTGACGTTGCTTTTCAGAGGTCGAGTCGGTATATTGCCCATCGCAACGTGAGGGTTTACCTCCAGTCCGTCAGATTCATGAACATGTCAAACACGATCGAAGCGCGATATTATCACACGGACGGAGACACCGTGGTGTGTGATCTCTGTCCTCGCACTTGCACACTCCGGAACGGGGAAGAGGGCGACTGCTGGGGGTACCGGAACATCGATGGTAAACTGATCGCCGTGAGTTACGGGCAGCTCGTTGCCGCTTCCTACGACCCGATGGAGAAAAAACCGTTCTACCACTACTACCCCAACTCGACCATTCTTTCCATTGCGGCCAACGGATGCAACTTGCGTTGCAAGTTCTGCCAGAACTACGGCATGGCCCTGGAGCGGGCCGACAGCAAACACGTCACGCTGCAGACGCTCCTCGACTACTCCGGCAAGAGCCATTCCATCGGCGTGGCCTATTCTTTCACCGAGCCGCTCATGTGGTTCGAGTTCCTGATGGATGCCACGCGGAAACTGAAAGGCATCGGCCAGAAGAACATCATCGTCAGCAACGGATACGTCAACGACGAGCCGCTGAAGGAGATCCTTTCCTACATCGATGCGATCAACATCAGCGTCAAATCGATGCGTCAGGAAGCCTACGACCGCTTCATCGACGGAAAGGTCGATGTGGTCCTGCGTTCCATCGAATTGGCCAGCCGGCAGACGCATCTTGAGTTGACGTACCTGTTGATACCGGGTGTGAGCGACAGCGAAAAGGACGTCGGCGATTTCGTGGATTTCGTTGCGGGAGTCAGCAAGGATATCCCGGTCCATTTCAAACGTTTCTTCCCGCACTATCAGATGGCGGATTATCCGATGACGCCCAACGAAACCCTTGTCCGCGTGTACAAGCAGGCAAACCAGAAACTGAACTACATCTACCTGACCGATGCCGATATTGACGGCGTGTCGGACACGTTTTGTCCTAATTGCAAACGTCTGATCATTAAGCGCCGGGATTACCAGTCCAATCTGGGGGGTATGCGCGGGCCCAATTGCAAATTCTGCGGACACCGGATTAATATCAAATTCTAACGCGAGGCTTGCTTATTTTCTCATTCGGGTGGGTGAAGAGCCGATCAACCGTTTTCAGGCGTCTCCTGGGATGCCTCGCGGCTGCGGCGCTGGTTGTACCGGCCGCCTGTGAAGACGGTGTCAACGATGTCGGCATCGAGGGATTTGACCGGGAGGGAGCGTCGGGCACGTTCGTTAGGGACACGCTGTACGTGTCGGCCCTGCTCAACGATACGTCGTTCGTGGATTCGATCACGACGTCGAGCGCCCGGCGGCTCTATCTCGGATCCGTCGACCAGTACGACTTCAGGATAGTCATGAAGTTTACCATGTCTTCCGTCGTCGAAAGCGTTCAGGTCCAGCAGGCTCGCATCGAAATGGTTCCGTCCGCATCCTACGGGGAAGGGACTACCCTGACCGCGCGAATAAGGACCCTTCGCAAGAATTGGACCGAGTCGGACGTGTTGTGGACAAGATTCGATCCCGATGGTGACGGCGGGCCGGACGTATGGGACGTGCCGGTGGCCCGGAGCGATTCCGGCGGTACGCTGTGGGTCTGGACCGTGCCGCGGGACACGGTCCAGCAGTGGGTATACGCTCGCAAGGACACAAACCGGAAGAACTTCGGAATGATCATCGATTTCCAGTCCGGGGCGAACTTTGTGCAGCAGTTTTACAGCGCCAGCGTGGTCAATTCCAGTAATGTGCCCGACCCGGACAAAGCTCCGCGCCTCGTGTTCAGTTACACGAAACTGGATGGTGATGTTGTGACAGAGGACTCGATCAAGATCTATCCCGCGATCACGCGGACGAGCACCGGGTCACAGGTGTATGACGGAGGGCGGAGCGGATACCTGTACCGCGACCGGGCGGCCCAGCCGGCCGACGAGTTGTGGGTGGGCGGGGGTGTCGTGTATCATTCGTTCCTCTATTTCAACGCGGAAACCGTCCCCGTAACGTCCACCGTCACGAGCGCTCAGCTGGTGATGCCGCTGGACCCTGCGGGGCGATACCGGTACTTGCCGTCGGATTCGGTACACCTGCAGGCGGCACGCCTGACGTCGGGCCCCTCCACCTGGCAGGCGGGCAGCGTCACGATCCGAAGCGACGACGCCTTTTATCTCCTGAACAACGCGACCAAGCGGGCACGCCTGACGGGCCTCATCGCCAATGACACGCTCCGCGTGACCATCACCGAGCAGATGCAGGAATGGGTGTCCTCGCCCTCGTCCAACTACGGACTCCGGCTGTTCGGGGCGGATGAGCTCTCGGGAGATTTCAACCGTCTATACCGTGTCCGATTCAAACGATCGAACACCGATTCGCTTGGATCGCCGCAGGTCATACTCCAGTACACGAGGCCGCCGGACAACTAGCTATGCATAAGGTGATGTTTACATCGTGGATTCTCTTCGGAGCCTTGGTGCCTCTGAGTGCCGCCCGCGCGGGGGGTTCGTCGTATTCCTCCAACGGCTACGGACTTACGGACCTTCACGCCAATACGCGCTCCACCGGGATGGGGCGACTCGGTATCGCCGTGCCGAGCGGTTCGTCGATCAATCTCTTCAATCCTGCGGCCCTCATGGGCCTGAACCTGGTCCGGATGGACCTTGCCATGTACTACGAACAAGTGCAGACCAAGACGTCGGCCGCCACAGCCAATTCCAACACCGTGAATGTCAACCACGGGGCCTTTGCGATACCGTTCGGGACGAGACTGGCGATGGCTCTGAGCGTTTCACGCTATACAAAGCTCGGTTACGACTTCGCCGTTCGGGCCGTTACAGAGGACGGCGTTGCATATGAAGAGCGTTTCACGGGATCGGGCGGAGCGCAGGTGGTTGGATTTACCGTGGCGGGCAAGCCTGCGGACCACTGGAGTGCCGGCCTGAGCCTTCAATACGTACTGGGGAGCATCACTCGCGCGTGGAACGTAACGTGGGACTCTCCGGATTTCGTGGCCACCAACGACGTGCGCGAGGAGCACTTCTACGGGATGCGGTGGACGCTGGGAGGCTTGTATCAGCAGCCGCGCTATACGGTCGGCGGTTTCCTCGCCGTCAACAACCGGCTGACCAGCGATCTTGATTACAGTCGATCGGCGTCCGATACAACCGAATCGCGCAGCCGGGGACTGGATTTTCCGGCGGAATTTGGTCTCGGCGTGACTTATCTTCCCTCACCGAGGTGGCTGGCGGGAATGGACTTTGTTTTCACAGGTTGGAAATCCTTTGAGATTGCCGGGGAGGATCCCGGTTATCGTAACACGTTTAGAATCAGCGTAGGAGCCGAAAGGGCACCGAGCGCGGAACTATCGGCCCACTATTTGCAGACATTGCACTATAGAATAGGCGCATACTACCAGACGCTATACGCACGCAATCCCAGCGGCCATCACGCCGGTGAGCTGTTCCTTACGTGGGGCATGGGTATACCGGTAGCGCGCGGACGGCACACGCTGGATCTTGGGTTCGAGTTGGGAACACGGGGAACGATCTCCACCAACGAGGTCCGTGAAACCGTGTTCAGGCTTACCCTTGCCGTATCCGGGGGCGAGCGCTGGTTCCAGGTCAGAAAAAGAAAACCGTAAGGATTTCAAGAACAAGGAAAACCGGTTATGAAGAAGCTGAACGGATTGATTCTCTCACTCGTCGTCACGATTGCCGCAGCCTCCCACGGACAGAATGTGAAAGAAGGTACGCCGGAGTTCGAGTGTATCAAGACCTGGAGTACGGCCAGTGAGTACTACAAGAACGGGGAATTCCAGAATTCGATCCCATATTTTTGGACGGCGATGACTTGCGATATGACGCTGCGTCCGCAAAAAGAGAAGCGGCTGTTTACCAGTGTCTACGACAAACTGTCCGATTCCTACTTTCAGTTGCAGCAGATCGACAGCGCCGTTGCCGTCCTGAAACTGGGTTACCGCGACCTGGAGGACAACGGCTACATGTACAAGATCGGCGAAATGTTCCACCGCAGCCTCAAGCAGTACGATTCGGCCGCCGTCTACTACCGCCGTTACTACGACATGTCCGGCTCTGTGGAGGAATTGAAGCGCATCGCCGGCATGTGGATCGAAGCGGCCAAGTATCAGGAAGCGCTGAAGGTTTACGAAGAGTACCTGAAGAAGAACCCGACGGACCAGGAAACGTGGGTATACGTGCTGGATTCGTTTAAGAGTTTCTACATCAAGTATAACGGACGGGAAAAATGGCTGACGGCGTGCGACACGTTCGCCGTCTTCTTTCCTACGGCCTCCAAGGAATTCTACATCGGTGAGAAATTGGACGATCTTCTGAAAAAGGGTGAATACGAAAAGGCCATCCGCACCGCCGATGAGATACTGGCCGTCGATGCGAACAGCAAGAGCGCGTGGATGAAAAAAGGCAAGGCACTGGATGCGCTTCGTAAGGGTAAGGAGGCCATCGAGTGCTATGAAAAGGCCTACGCGATCGATCCGCAGGATGCCGACTTGATATGCGATCTCGCACGCCTTTATCTGGACCAGGGCCAACTGGCACGGACGTGGTCTCTGTGTTTGAAGGCCAAAGACATCAAGAAATTCGGCCGGCCGTACTTTCTGATCGGCGAAGCGATTCGCGACGGCATTCGGCGGTGTTCGGGCAACACGCTGACCATGCCGGCCAAGGAAGCCTATCTGGTCGCGGCCAAGTATTACGACATGGCGGCGGCCTATCCGGACGTGGACGTGAACGCGCGCACGATGGCGGGCACGAGCCGCCAGAACGGCCCGACGAAATCCGACTGTTTCATGGGCAGCCTGGGTAAACTGAAGAACGACCCGTGTTACGAGTGGATGCCCGATCGCGATTATGCCAGTCCGTGCAAATGAGACCGGGTGCCGGCACGATTTACTTGTGTGCCGGATCGGCAATCAATATCGACCAAAGGAGGGCTAACCTTGAGAACATCCATCCTGATCCTGATAGGGGCCGCCGGTCTCTTGATACGGCCTGCAAGTACCCGCTCGCAAGAGATCGAAACCAAAGGCGGTTCGGAATCGACGGTGGCAAAGATCGAGCAGCGTCACCTGATCGACGTTCCGACCGCAGGGGTGATGGGCCGGGGACAGTATGAAGTCGGTATGCGGCTGTTCGATAACGGCGGTGTATTGGCACAGATCAACGTCGGCATCACCGATCGCTTCATGATCGGTATCGCCTACGGTGGAGAGCGGATCGTAGGTTCGGGCGAGATCAACTTTAACCCGCTGCCCGGCGTGGATGTACGTTACCGTATGATCGATGAAACCGAGGTCGGTCCGGCTGTCTCGGTCGGTTTCAGTTCTCAGGGATACGGGCCGTTCGTCAAGAATATTCGCACGGCGACCGACACAACGGAAGTGGATCGGTACACGCACAAGTCCCGCGGGCTGTTCGCCGCCGCGAGCAAGAACTACCGCTTTCTGGGGAACCTCGGCCTGCACGGCGGCATCAGCTGGGCTGCGCATGAAAAGAAAGACAAAGACAACCAGCCGACGGTGTTTGTCGGCATGGACAAGAGTATCAACAACGAGCTCTCCGTCGTCGGGGAGTACGACCTGGCGCTGAACGACGACAAAGACCTGATTGGCCACGGGCGGGGATACCTCAACGTGGGCGCCAAGCTCAATTTTGGCAACGAGGTCCTGTTTGAACTTATGATGCGGGACCTCTTGAACAACTCAAAGGACTTTGGCAAGTTTGCACGAGAGGTTCGGTTGTCCATCGTGCGCGCGTTCTGACGGCCGAACCTCGTATGAAATAAGCTCTTAGCTAAATCGTTCTACCTGTAGGCCGGCCCTGCCGGCAGAAAAAGAAAGAGCAGGTGGGGATATGAAGATTCGAGCGTATTCATGGCTCATGGCCTGCGTTGTCACCGCCTTCGCAGGCTTTGCCGTCTCCGGTTGTTATACGGTTTTGAAACAATCGAATGAGTACTATCAGGAGTTCGACGACGGGTCCGGCGAGTACGCGGCCGATGCGGAAGAGGCCGTGGAGGATTCGGTAGTGGAAGGGGAAGAAACCGATGAGGATCAACCCCAGACGACCATCTACAATCGGTACTATTACGGTTACCATCCGTGGTCCTATCCCGGTTTCGGCTACTACTATTCACCTTACCGTTGGACCGTCGCGTTCGGATGGACGTATTGGCCGCCCTATTATTACGGCTACTACGATCCATGGTGGGATTACTATTACTGGGGCAACTGTGGTTATCCGCGGTACTGGTGGCACGGGGGATGGCAGGGCCACGGCGGCCTTACTTACAATGTCCAACGGAATTACGGAGTGCGCCAGTACCGGACCCGGAGTTTCAATCCGGTGCCGGTCGGAGGATCGATATCCAGCGGCTCATCCTCGTCGTCCGGCTCAACGAAAGCAGGACAAACCTCACGCCGAACCTACAAGAACGCCGAAGGCAAGAGATCCGTCCGTTCGAAAGGCGGCAAAGCCGTTCGCGGCGACGGTAAAGGTTCCTCCACTCGACGGAAGGTCCGCGATGGAGAAGGCGTGAAGAACGAACCACGCACACGACCCAAGGACGGCCAGTCCGGGTCTCAGGGCCGCCGGCAGCCAAGGGGGGATACGGACAAGCCGAAGCGCAGTTCTCGTATCAGCTACGACTATGAATCGTTTTCAGGGTCCGCATACCGGACCGAATCGGTGAGTCCGTTCGCTACCCGTCCCTACGATAGCGTCGTCCGAACGCCGTTCGTGGATCGTTCGACTTCAACCTCAACAGAATCCGGAGGCTCCGGTACGAGCCGTCGTGAGACCAAACGCTAGGCCTGACCGTGAAAACTCTTCTCACGCTGGGGTTGCCCGCCTGGTTGGTATTGGTCCTGGCGCCCGGCTGTTATACGGTTATCCGTCACACGGCCCCACCCACGGCCGAAACGACGGATGATATCGAGCAAGAAGAAGCGACCGTAGACCATGCGAGCGCCTGTCTGAATTGCCACGAGGGAGCCTTCGACGGTTACGATTACGCCTTCCATCCCCCGCGGGAACACGTGCAAGGATTCGACCGATGGTCCGACTACTACGGATACGTGACTCCGTGGTGGGTGGTTTACGCGGAAGGTCCAGCAGTCGGAGATACTGAAGAGGAAGGCGCGCCCTTGCAGAGGAACTACGGTCGACGGAGGAGCGCTGCCCAAACGGAAACAACGGCGACGGGAGCCGGGACCTACCAAGCCGCGGGCGGGGGGCAAACCGGCGGCGGATCCACTTACGTGGCCAGTTCCGATACATCGCGGCCCCACAACAACGATACGATTAACAAGAGCGGCACGAGCGGAAAGCAGCGCGACTATGGAACGCGCCGCACGAAGAAAAAGTGAGTTCGGAAAGGACGATCGTATGATCAGGCGGATGATTGCAGCGGTTATCGCCATTGGAGTACTCTCAGGGGGACGGACGTTCGGACAATCGGAAGAGGATGCCGTGCGTCCTTTCCTGCATGAATTCGGTCCCGGGGCGCGGGCGCTGGCCATGGGTGGGGCGTACGCGGCGCTGGCCGAGGACTATACGGCCGTCTACTGGAATCCGGCCGGTCTGGCGCAAATTCGGAAGATGGAATTCGCCGCCAGCCTGTCTCACACGCGGATCAACAACGAAATCGGATACTACGGTACGGTGGCCGACAACACGAACGGTTTCACAAAGTTCAACTCGGTGGGCATGGTCTTCCCGGTGCCGACCTACCGGGGAAGTCTGGTGTTTGCGGTCGGGTACAATCGTGTCGGGCATTACGACGATTTTAGCGAGGTGATCGGGTGGGCCCCCCTGTCCACCGGAGGGCGTTTCTATCAGAGCGAGCGGACCACCGTCGACGGGGGCCTCAATCAGTGGGCCTTCTCCGGCGCCGTGGATCTGACGCGGTCCCTGTCCGTTGGGGCCACACTGAACCTGCTGGTGGGCGGCGACAACACGGCCATCACCTATCTGGAAGACGACCAGGAGGATGTGTTGACGTCCGAAATCCGTACGGTCGATATCGGCGTCGACAAGGATTTCACGGGTGTAAGCCTCAAAGCGGGCGCTCTGGGCAAACCGACGGAGAATCTCCGGATCGCCGTCACCGCGACTACCCCGCAGCGCGTCGTCGTGGAGGAACGATCCACACTCTACGACTACCTGAGATACGATGACGGGGTTGAAGACCCCATCAGCGACGATTCATACCGGAAGTACACGATATACTCGCCCTGGAAATTCGAGATCGGCGCATCCTACAAGTATCGATTAGCCACCGTGTCGTCAACGCTGGAATTCTTGGACTGGACAGAAAGCGAGTTCCGCTCGAATATCGTGGATGATGAAGGCCGCGACATCGATGGCGATCTGAACGCCAGTATCCGCAAAAACTATCGAAGCGTCGTCAATGTGAGGATGGGCGGAGAAGTGCTGGTGCCTGCGCTTGGGGTTAAGGCGATGGCGGGCTATGCCACGCAGACGTCCCCCCTGAAGACGTCGGTCGAATCGGTCAATAGCAATCGCCAGTATCTCTCCGGAGGCGTCAGTTTTCTCCTTGACAAGCAGGTGAAGATCGATCTGGCTTACCAATACGGTTGGTGGAAACAATCCACCGTCGACGATCTCTTAGGACAGGACGATCTCAATCGCTATTACAGTACCAGCGAGAAGATCCGAACGAACAGACTGCTGTTGAGCCTGAGTTATCGGTTCTGATCGGTATTCCGAGCCAATCTTTCTTTATCGACGTCCTATGAGTTGTCCCCTGTCTGTGCGGATCGGGGGACTGCTTTTGATCCTCGGTGCGAGCGCCGCCCAGGCCCAACAAACCCTCGATACGCGATTTCCCCTCCTCCGATCGAATTTCTCCGCCATCATTTCGGATTCCGCCCTCATCGAGGCAACTCGTTCGATCCGCGGAGAACGGCTGGCCGTTCTCATCGACACGCTGGCCAGCGATTCGTTTGCGGGACGGGCCACGGGAAGTGCGGGATACGATCGCGCCGCCCGTTGGGTCGCGGAAAAACTGATCCGAGCCGGAGTACGGCCTCTCCCGTCGTCGGAAAGCTTGTTCCAACAGTTCAAGTTGCCCACGGACGATGTTCGATCGCGCGTCCACCTGGATGACCCGGGCACCGACTCGATCCTGACCGCAAACGTCGTGGGTTGGCTGCCGGGTTCCGACGACAGTCTCTCGCGCGAGTTCATTGCCGTAACGGCGCACCTGGACCACCTGGGCCGGAAGGGCGATTCCGTCTTTTATGGGGCAAACGACAATTCGAGCGGTGTTTCTGTGATGCTTACGGTGGCCCAGATCATGGCCGACCACGCCGTGCTCCACCGCCGCTCGATCCTGTTTGCGGCATTTAGCGGCGAAGAGGTCGGCCTCAAGGGGTCTGAATACTTCGTGCACCATGCCCCCATTCCGCTGTCCTCGATCGGGCTGCTCATCAATCTCGATCTGGTGGGCTCCGGAAAGGAGGGGCTCATGCTGCAGGGCCTCGATGTGTTTCCAGGCCACTGGAGACGGTTCGAGGAAATCAATGGAGGATTGGGTTTCGAATTGAAGACCAGGCCGAACTCGCCGAATTCCGATCACTACCACTTTCACATGGCCGGCGTTCCTGCGGTCTTCATCTACGCGTACAACGGTACCGTACCGTACCATTCCGTACTCGATCGACCGGAGCGGCTGGATCGAGACGTTCTGGAAAACGTGGCTCGCTTTGTACTCCTGTCGACCTGGAGCTTCGCCAATCGCTAGCTAAGGCAGGTCGGAGCGCCTCCGCGTCAGTGATGGATCAGGGCGGAACTGACCAGGAACAGTACGACTCCGAGGAAGACGACCAGGGGCATCCATCGCCATTCGGAGTCGTTGACGCGGGGAATGAGGTCGGTGGTGGACACGTGGATGAAGGTACCCGCTGAAAGCGCCAGCGCCACGTTCTTGACGGGCAGTGCCTCCGTCTCGAGACCGTAAACAACCAACGTGCCGAGAACGGACGAGACGGCGAGCAGTACCGTGGCCAGCAGGCCCAGATTACGCCGATGGTGGGAAGCGAACATGATGGACGTGATGGTGAATCCCTCGGGCAGTTTGTGGAGAACGGTCCCTATGAACACCGTGCCGCCCAGTTTCACACCGCCCATCATGCCGGAAGCAATCGCCACGCCGCTGAAGAAATTGTGCACCATGAGACCGATCAAGGCACTGGTGCTCACCAGTCTGGACACGAGGTGCTCATGAGTCTCCTCGCCGAAATGAAAGTGGGACGTAAAGACGTGTTCGAACAGGTGCACGGTCAGGTACCCCGCAGCCACCATGAGCATTGTGACGTACATCGTATCCCCGGCCGCCGGGATCATGTCGAGCAGCGCAACGGCCAGGATATAGCCGGCACCCAGCGCGATGAAGAAGTCGAGATATTTGCGGTCCCAGTTTTTGCGAAAGGTGAAAACCCATCCCCCGAACATTATTACGATACCGGAAAGCAGGCTGAAGACCAGCGCGAGCGTGAGATTCATATGTGCCTGTTCAATCTCCGAACAACCTGACGTTCAGTTTCAGGCCCTTTTCACGGACCGCCATCACCAGGGAGTCGAGTTGGGCCGAGGCCCGGTCCAGGCGCCGGTACAAATCGTCCTCGTACACGAGTTTGCCGAGCGTCCCTTCACCCGACTGCACCTGGCGTAGGACGCTGTCGAGTGAGGTGGTGATCCCGGCCAGCGTGCGGGTGACCAACAGAGCGTCGGTAAAGGCCGTGTCCAGCCGGGCGTCCGTTTTCTCCACCAGCGAGCGCAGGCTGCGCGTCGTCTGGCCGAGGCGAAGCAACAGGCTGTCAATGCGCGCGTCGCTCTTGTTCACGATGTTCTTCACGCGGGTCGTGGTCGAATCCAGATTGTAGACAGCCTGACGAAAGGAATTCGTCATGGATCGATCCGAGACGAGATAATTGAGGCCGGTAAGGACGCTGTCCACACGCTCGAGCGTGCCCTTGACGTCGAAGGCAATCTCCCTCATCTGGCTGGTCAATTCCGTCAAGTCCGGTTCGCGGCTTCCGTACAACCGTCCTCTCGTGTTGAAATCCAGCGTATCCTTGCCCGGCCAGATTTCCACTTTCTTTCCGCCGAAGAAATCGGTACTGGAGATCACGGCGGACACATCCCGTTTGAGGCGGACGGAATTCGACAGGCTGACCGAGACCAGCACGGAATCGCGGGACAGCGCGATGTCGGTGACCTTGCCGACGCGCAGGCCGCTGACCGTCACCGGATCGCCGATCTGGAGCCCCGCCGTGTTCGTGAATAAGATTGAGATTTCAAACGTGTTGGGCTTGAACGTAATGCCTTTGAGCCATACGATGGCCAACACCAACATCGTCACACCGACCAGAACCGTAATGCCGACCCTAATCTCCAGAATTCGGGTATCGTTCAATCATCACCTCTGTGCATGGTATCCTATTCGAAATCCTTTTCCAGAAACCTGTTCGGTCTGCGAGGCTTGTTGTCCTTGTTGGCAATCTCCTCCATCAGCTTGGCGGAGAATTCCTGTGCCGCGTCGTAGCCGTAAATCTTGAGCAGGAGATTGAGGGCTATAGCTTCGGCAATGACGGTGATGTTCTTGCCAGGATAAATCGGCAGCTTGACCATGGGGATTTTGACGCCCAGGATCTCGGTGATATTGTCGTCCAGTCCGAGCCGCTCGTACTCCTCTTTGCCGTCCCACAGCTCCAGGTCCACCTGGACTTCGAGTCTTTTCTGAAGGCGGACCGCCCGGATTCCGAACATCTCGCGGACGTCGAGAATGCCCACGCCGCGAATCTCGATGAAGTGCTTCAGCGTGTCATGGCCGCGCGCCATGAGGATGTTCTCCGAGATGCGATTGATCCGGACGGCGTCATCGGCGACCAGCCGGTGTCCCCGCTCGACGAGATCCAGGGCAATCTCGCTCTTGCCGATTCCACTCTTTCCGGTGAACATCATTCCGATGCCGTAGACGTCGACCATAGAACCGTGCACGGCAACTTCCGGGGCAAAAAAATCGTCCAGATAGCCGGAGATCAGATGGATGGCGTCGGTCGTAGAGAAGGCGGTGCGGATCAACGGGACGGCGTGGGCCCGGCACAGGTCATGGAGCTCCGGGAACACCTCATTGTTGTTGGTGATCAGGATACAGGGCATTTCGAATTCAAACAGCGTAGCCAGCGCCTGCTTCCGGTCGGAGTCGGTGAGATTGACAAGATAGTAATTCTCCGTGTTGCCCAGAATCTGGATCTTCTCGTGCGTAAAGAGTTTGACAAAGCCCGCGAGGGCCAGGCCGGGCCGGTGAAGATCACGCTGGGTGAAGTACCGGGAGTCGATGCTTCCGTCGACCAGCAGCTCGAGATGCATCTTTTCCCTGAGGTCCTCGTACAGCTTCCGGACGAGCATCTTCTCGACGACCTTGATGTTGCCTTGCTCGATTTTGTAGACGATTTCTTCCATACGCTTTTTCCGGGCTGCCAACGACGCGTCAATGTAGGCAAAAAAGATTTGTGGAGCAATGGTTTATTGGGCACTCAGGCGGCGGCACGACTTCCCGAAGATACACGGCCCCGTTCAGTGTCTGCCGAGTTCTTTTTTCAGAAACCGTCCCGTGTAGGAATTCTTATTCTTGCAGAGCACTTCGGGTGTGCCGGCAGCGACCAGGAATCCCCCCTCTTCACCGCCCTCGGGCCCGAGGTCGATGACCCAGTCCGCACATTTGATCACGTCCATGTTATGCTCGATCACGAGAACGGTATTACCCTTGTCGGCCAGCCGGCCCAGGACGTTCATCAGCATGTGGATGTCCTCGAAATGAAGGCCGGTCGTGGGCTCATCGAGGATATAGAGGGTCTTTCCCGTCGAGACCCGGGAAAGTTCCTCGGCCAGTTTGACGCGCTGGGCTTCGCCGCCGGACAGCGTGGTGGCCTGCTGGCCGAGATGGATATAATCGAGGCCGACGTCGTGGAGGGTCTGGAGTTTGCGGCGGATGGCGGGGATGGCATCGAAGAACTCCAGGGCCTCAGCCACCGTCATTTCGAGGACATCGGAGATCGTCCGTCCCTTGTAATGGATCTCGAGCGTCTCGCGGTTGTAGCGTTTTCCGCCGCAGGATTCGCATCCGACGTATACGTCCGGCAGAAAATTCATCTCGATCTTCTTCAGGCCGGCGCCTTCGCAGTCCTCGCACCGGCCGCCCTTGACGTTGAAGCTGAAGCGGCCGACCTTGTAGCCCCGCACGCGGGATTCCGGCAGTCCCGCATACAGATCACGGATCAGGGCAAACAGGTTGGTATACGTAGCCGGATTGCTGCGCGGTGTCCTGCCGATGGGAGACTGATCGATGTTGATCACTTTGTCGAGGTTGTCTACGCCCTGGATGTCCCGGTAGGGCAGAGGCAGCAATTTGGCCTGATAGAAATGGCGAGCCAGGATGGGATACAGCGTTTCATTAATGAGCGTGCTCTTGCCCGAACCGCTCACTCCGGTTATGCAGACCAGCCTGCCCAGCGGAATCTCCACGTCGATGTTCTTCAGGTTGTTACCCGAGGCCCCCTGTAATCGGATCGATTTCCCGGAACCCCGGCGGCGAACGGCCGGAACCGGTATTTCCCGGTCGCCTCGCAAGTAACGTCCCGTGAGAGAGGCGTGGCATTCGGTAATGGCAGCCATCGGGCCGGCGGCCACAACCTCTCCGCCGAGACGACCCGCTCCCGGACCGAGATCCACGACGAAATCGGCGCGCTTCATCGTATCCCGGTCGTGTTCGACCACGATGACCGTGTTGCCGATATCGCGCAATTCCTCAAGCGCATGGATCAATCGGAGATTGTCCCGCTGATGCAGGCCGATGGAAGGTTCGTCGAGAATATACAGGACGCCGACGAGCTGGGATCCGATCTGAGTGGCCAACCGTATACGCTGCGATTCACCGCCCGAAAGCGAGCGGGCGGTCCGGTCGAGGCTGAGGTACTCCAGCCCGACACGAGCGAGGAACCCGAGGCGCTCCGTGATTTCCTTAAGGACCGGTTCCCCGATCGGCCGCTGGCGTGGCGTCAGGGTGACGGATTGGAAGAACTTCAGCGACTCCTTGATGGAATAACGCACCGCCGAGTGGATATTGGTGTCGCCGATCCGATAGGACAGCGCTTCGGGCTTGAGGCGGCCACCGCCGCAAGCCGTGCAAGTGGATTCCGACATGAACTCTTCCGCCCAGGCCCGCACCTGTTCCGAAGTCGTCGTCTCGTAGTAATGACGGACCATCCCGGCAACGCCCTTGTATTTCCCGGTGTACATCTTTTTGCGATTGCCCGAATAGTAGTAGAAGCTGTGGCGTTCGGAACCCGTGCCATGCAGCAGAGTCTCCAACGTCTTGCGCGGCATCTTGCGGATAGGTGTATCGAAGTCTACGTTGAATTTCCTGAGGATGGCTTCCATCTGGAGATAGAACCACGTCTGCGTCCTGGGTTTGTTGTACGGCACGATGGCGCCTTCGTTGACCGTCAGTTGTTTGTCCGGAACGATCAGTTCTTCGTTGATCTCCCGGATCACCCCGAGGCCATCGCAGGTCGGGCAGGCGCCGTAGGGACTGTTGAAGGAGAACATCTTGGGGAAGGGCTCCTCGTAGCTGATGCCGCAATGCAGGCACGCCAGGTGCTGGCTGAAGGTCATCTCCCGCTCGCGGCCGTTCTTTCCGTTGCCCGACGCCACGGACGCAATCAGCATGCCTTCACCCATCTCGAGCGCCTGTTCCACCGATTCGATCAGGCGTTGGCTCACGGTGTCCGTTACCTCCACACGGTCCACCACCACCTCGATGTTGTGCAGTTTATAGCGGGACACCTTTTCGACGGACTCCAGTTCCCTCACCTCCCCATCCACGCGCACACGAACGAATCCGCTCTTGCGCAGCTTTTCGAAGAGTTCCTGGTAGTGTCCTTTGCGTCCCCGCACCATCGGCGCGAGGATGCTCAGGCGTTTACCCGGGAAGGTCTTCCGAATCGCCTCCAGAATCTGGTCGCGTGTTTGCCGTGTGACGGGATTGCCGCATCGATGGCAGTACGGGGTTGCGATCTTGGCGAACAGCAGGCGGAGGTAATCGTAGATTTCGGTGACCGTGCCGACCGTCGACCGTGGATTACGGCTTGACGTTTTCTGCTCGATGCTGATGGCCGGGCTGAGACCGTCGACCAGATCTACGTCGGGTTTTTCCATCATGTTCAGGAACTGGCGGGCGTAGGCGGACAGGGATTCCACGTACCGCCGTTGGCCTTCGGCATAGATCGTATCGAATGCGAGGGAAGACTTGCCGGAACCCGACAGACCCGTGATCACAACCAGACGGTTCCTCGGAATCTCCAGATCGATGTTCTTCAGGTTGTGAACGCGTGCACCGCGGATCACGATACGGTCCTTGAAGGTGAGATTGTCTTCGGTATCGAGGAATAGAGGCAGTGAAGGGGGCGGCGCGGAACTCTTGGGGGACATCCTCATGGGGCTTTCCGTTCAGGGGCGGAATCTTAATACAAATGGTAATCTAAGTCAAGAGATCGGGAACAATTGTCGGCGCAAAACATGTGCGGTTCCAAACCGAACATAGCGGCGCCCGGACTCATTCCCTGAGGCCAGGTGTTTGTTTTTGCCCGTAAGTGTAAAAAAACCCTTGCATGGATATGACCCGTACGTTATATTGGCGTCCCCAAAGTTAACCGGGAGGGTGTCTCATGCCCGGGCCGGAGTTAGCTGGGTGATAAGATCTGAACGATATTCGACTTAAGGAGAACGGACGTGAAGGTTTCATTCAAGACGGCGATGCCCAAGGCGGACACCATCGAACGCAAGTGGTATGTTGTCGACGCCAAAGACAAGACCCTGGGACGATTTGCGTCCGGAGTAGCAGGAATCCTCAAGGGCAAGAATAAACCCTACTATGCGCCCCACCTGGATTGCGGAGATCATGTGATCATCATTAACGCCGAGCAGATTCGGGTCACGGGCCGAAAAACGAAGATCAAGGAATACCTGCACAACACGCTGTATCCGGGAGGCCAGCGTGTCGAGCGATTCGAGGATCTGATCCGCACCAAGCCTGAACGGATCCTGTACTATGCCGTCCACGGCATGCTGCCCAAGAACAAGCTGGGTCGCGTTATGATTCAGAAACTGAAGATTTACGCGGGCGATCGCCATCCTCATGCGGCGCAACGGCCCGAGCCGCTCAATCTTTGATGAAACGTTTTGATTGTTGATCTGACAGGAGACTATTCATGAGCATGGCCATTTCAGCCATTGGAAGAAGAAAAACAGCACACGCGCGCGTTCGCCTGGTACCGGGCAGCGGCAGAATCACGGTCAACTCCAAAGATATACGAGAGTACTTCCCTAGAGAATCGAACCAGTTGAAGATTCAGGAAGCGTTGCAGGCCGTGGAAGCCGGCGCCCGCTACGATGTGATCGCCAACGTCGCCGGAGGCGGCAAATCGGGCCAGGCCGGGGCGATCCGACTGGGTATTGCACGTGCGTTCGTGAAGATGGACGAGGAGACGCGCAAGGCGCTTAAACCGCTAGGCATGCTTCGCCGCGATCCGCGTATGAAAGAACGTAGAAAGTACGGACTGGCGAAAGCGCGTAAACGCTACCAGTTCTCCAAGCGATAGTCTTTCAGGCTTCTCGGAGCCCTTGTTAGTATAACCAATTCACACTTTTCGATTCGGGCAGGGGTGTCCCGGCGACGGGATTCTGCCCGAAGATGAGAAAAGTGGTCGTTTAACCCGCTAGCAGGAGTACGTATGGTTGAAGATACCCCGGTCATCGAATTCGATGCCAAAAAGAAACTGGAGGAACTGCTCGAGGCAGGTGTTCATTTCGGTCATCTGACCCGGCGCTGGAATCCCAAGATGAAGCCGTACATCTTCATGGAGAAGAACGGCATTCACATCATCGATCTGAAGAAGACGCTTGTTTCCCTGCAGAAGGCCTGCGAAGCGATCGCCAAGGTCGTAAAGAACGGCGAAAAAATTCTGTTCGTCGGCACGAAAAAGCAGGCCAAAGACATCATCAAGACCGAGGCGCAGCGTTCCCATTCCTTTTACGTCACCGAGCGGTGGTTGGGCGGGATGCTCACCAATTTCTCGACGATTCGCAAGAGCATCAAGCACATGAAGAACATCGAGAAGAAGGAAACGGACGGGACGTTCGAGAAGATCACGAAGAAAGAGCGGTTGACCCTGGAACGCGCTAAGGCAAAGTTGAAAACCGTACTGGAAGGCATCGAGGATATGCGTCAGCTGCCCGGGGCCTTATTCGTCGTCGACACCAAGAAGGAAGCGATCGCCGTCCGCGAAGCGCAGATACTCGGTATCCCGGTCTTTGCCATCGTAGATACCAACTGCGATCCCACACCGATTTCGTTCGTCGTTCCGGGCAACGACGACGCTTCCAAGTCCATCCAGGTGATCACGAAGACAATAGCCGAGGCGGTTGTGGAAGCCAATCAGCATGTGGTTGCCATGGCCAGGGAGGTCAAGGAGATCGATCCGGAGCGGATCAAGGATGAGACGCGCCAGAAGTATGAACGGGACAACAAGATCGAGCGGCGCAAGAAGGAGGCTCTGGCCAAGGAAGCCGGCTCTGTCCCGGACAAGGCGACCGACAGCGAGGGGACGCCCGGCGCCGATGTTCAAGCCAAAGAGAATACATGATTTCTGATATTCGACGGCAAGGAGTGGTGAATGTCGACTGAAATATCCGCCGCTGCGGTCATGGAGCTTCGCGAGAAGACGGGCGCCGGCATGATGGATTGCAAAAAGGCGCTGACCGAAGCCGGCGGCGATACGGAAAGAGCTATCGAGATTCTGCGGCAAAAGGGCCTGAAGAAGAGCGCCGAAAAAGCCTCCCGGGTGGCGCGAGAAGGCCTGGTGCTTGCGAAAATCAATGAGAACCGGAATTTCGGAGTCATCGTCGAACTGAACTGTGAGACCGATTTCGTCGCCCGCAACGAAGAGTTTGCCAGGCTCGGCCACGATATTCTGGAACAGCTGTTCAACACACGCCCCGCAAATCTTGACTCGCTGCTGGCGTCCCCGGCCCACTTCAATCACGGCAAGACCGTGGGCGACAGCGTTGCCGAATTGACCGGAAAGATCGGCGAGAAGATCCAGCTAAAGCGCTTTGCCGCGTTCACGACGAGCGGCGGAGTGCTGGCCAGTTATATCCACCCGGGGAACAAACTGGGCGTACTCGTGCAGCTGGACGTCGAGAACCTCGAAAACGGCGTCGCCTCGGAAGCGCATACCCTGGCGTACGACCTGGCCATGCAGACGGCCGCGATGAGCCCGTCTTTCATCCAACGGAGCGAAATTCCCCGCGAGGTCATCGAGAAGGAGATGAATATTCTGCGGGAACAAGGGAAAGCGGAAGGCAAGCCCGAGAAAGTGCTGGAAAACGTCATCAAAGGCCGCCTGGAGAAGTACTACCAGGAGGTCTGTTTGATGGAACAGATTTTCGTGAAGGATTCCTCCAAGTCCATCAAGGAGTTGGTGAATGAGTTCTCGCGGAAACTCGACCGGAAACTGGTCGTGCAGCGCTTTGAACGTTATCGTCTTGGCGAATAGATCAAGAAACCACGAATGTTCATTCGTGGTTTTTTTGTGTCTGATCGGTTAACGAAGGGGACGCAGTCATGCCCATGCCCGTATTCAAACGGATCTTGTTGAAGCTGAGCGGCGAAGCGCTCATGGGGGATCAGACGTACGGCATCGATCCCGGGATAGTTCATCAGGTGGCCGGGGAGGTCCGGGAGATCAAAGAACTCGGCGTGGAAGTGGCGATCGTAATCGGCGGAGGAAACATTTTCCGCGGGCTTGCGGCCAGCACGGAAGGCATGGACCGGGTATCGGCCGACCACATGGGCATGCTGGCCACGGTGATCAATTCCCTGGCCCTCCAGGACGCGCTCGAGAAGCTGGGTCTTTTTACACGCGTGCTGAGCGCGATCAAAATGGAACAAATCGCAGAGCCGTTCATCCGCCGCCGGGCCATACGGCATCTGGAGAAGGGCCGGATCGTAATATTTGCCGGAGGAACGGGTAATCCGTATTTCACCACCGATACGGCCGCGTCGCTGCGTGCGATCGAAGTGGAGGCGGACATCATTCTCAAGGGGACACGCGTCGACGGGGTCTACGACAAGGACCCGGAGAAAGACTCCTCTGCGTTCAAGTTCGACCGCATCTCCTACCTCGATGTGGTCAAGAAAGGTCTCAGTGTGATGGACGCCACCGCCGTGACGTTGTGCATGGAAAATAACCTGCCCATTATCGTGTTCAATCTCAAGACCCGCGGGAATCTGAAGAAACTCATTCTGGGTGAAAGCGTCGGCACGCGCGTCCACTGATACCAACGAATGCTCTGAAAAAATCCTTCACCGGCCTTACGTTACTATAAGTCGGAGAGGTCGCCATGTTCGATCTTAACAAGCAATACCACGACAGCGAAGACAAGATGAAGAAGACCGTGGAGACCGTTCGCGCGGAATTGGCCAAGGTTCGCAGCGGGCGGGCGACCACAACGCTCCTGGACGGCATCAAGGTGGATTACTACGGTACCCTCACGCCGCTGAACCAGGTGTCCAACGTTTCTGCACCGGAGGCACGTATGCTCACCGTGCAGCCATGGGACAAGAGCCTGGTCCCCGTTATTGAAAAGGCCATTCTTGAGGCCGACCTCGGCCTCAACCCGGCCAACGACGGCACCCTCATCCGGATACCGATCCCCGCGCTGAACGAGGAACGCCGGAAAGAGTTGGTCAAGCTCGCGAGGAAATACGCCGAAGACGGACGTGTGGCCGTGAGAAACGTGCGCCGTGAGGCCAACGATCACATCAAGCGGGCGGAGAAGAACCGCGAGGTGTCCGAAGACGACAGCAAACACGCGCACGACAAGATCCAGAAGATGACCGACGCGTATATCAAGAAGATTGACGAGACGCTCGCCGTCAAGGAAAAGGAGATCATGGAAGTTTGATCCCGCTCGCCGCATCGAACGTTTCTGGCCGGTTTTTGTGCAAAGACCGGCCTTTTTTTTGATATTGAATTCGGGCGCCGGCATTTTCATATTAGAGATGCCCGGAATAACGGTCCTCAACGCAAAGGTTTTCCTATGACACGCTCATTCTGGTGGTTGGCGGGAATCGGCGCGGCCGTCGGGGCCGCTGCAATTGGCCTGTACTTGTGGCCGGAGAAACCGGCGAAGACGTCGGGTGCGCTGGAAGCCCTGGACTACTGGTCGGCCCAGCGCGCGTATCCGAACCGGATCATCCCGCCGTCCGCCTACTCCCGCGCCTTCGAGAAAAGCCGGTCCTTCCGCAAAGCGTCCGGATCCACCGCCCCGTGGCAGACCCTCGGACCGCACAATCTGGCCGGCCGGACGCTTGCCCTTGCCTTCAATCCGCAGAATCCGAACACGATCTATGCGGGATCGGCGAGCGGGGGACTGTGTGTCAGCCGTACCGCGGGCGTCGGAGCTTCGGCATGGACTCGCGTCGAGACCGGATATCCCGTCCTCGGTGTCGGCGCGATCGCGATCGATCCCGGTGATTCCAATACCATCTACATTGGAACGGGAGAGGTGTACGGATACCAGGATGCGCTGGGCGGCCTCAGTATACGAACCACCCGGGGCAGTTACGGTATCGGCATACTGAAAACCACCAACGGCGGCGCAACGTGGACGAAAAGCCTCGACTGGGCCTATCAGCAGGAACGCGGCGTGCAAGCTGTACGCATCAATCCGATGAATTCCCGCGTGTTGCTTGCCGGAACGACGGAAGGGGTGTACAAGTCGACCGACGCGGGAGAAACTTGGTTCCAGGTGCACAACGTCATTATGGCCATGGACGTATTGATCCATCCGTCGGATACGAATCTCGTATTTGCTGCATGCGGCAACCTCGGCAGTGCCGGGCGCGGCATCTATCGCAGTACCAACGGCGGCCAGTCCTGGACTCAACTTGGTGGAGGATTGCCCGCGGCGTTCGACGGCAAGGCCAGCTTTGCCGTCCACGCCTCTTCCGGTCTATTGTTTGCGAGCATAGGAAACGGGAGCGTGAGCGGAGCAAAGACCTATCTATGCAAATCGTACGACCAGGGCAGCACCTGGATAACCGACTCCACGACCGACTACTCGACCTATCAGGGATGGTATTCGCATGGAGTGGCCGTCAGTCCCGTTGATTCGAGCATCGTGATAGCCGGAGGCATCGATATCTGGAAGTCGACAACGGGAGGATCCTCGCTCGTTCAAAAGTCCTATTGGTACAAGTATTACGGCGGTACGCCGGCGCCCGGCGATCCGGAGGGACCTCCCGACTATTCGCACGCGGACCATCATGTACTGGTCTGGCATCCAACCGATCCCTCCCTGGTGTACTTCGGCAACGACGGCGGCGTGTTCCGCAGTACCGACGCAGGGGAGACGTTCGGCGGCTGCAACGGCGGCTATCAGAGCAGTCAGTTCTACAACGGGTTCGCCAACAGCGTATTGGATTCCAACGTCGCCATCGGAGGCCTTCAGGACAACGCCTCGGCCATGTATCGAGGCAGTGCGGCCTGGGAGCGTGATCTCATCGGCGGCGACGGAGCCTGGTGCGCGGTGGATGAGACCAACGATCAGATTGTATACGGTTCGATTTATTATCTGAACATCTACAAGTCCACGGATGACGGGCAAAACTGGTTCTCCGTTACACCGAGTTTGAGCGGCACATCCAATTTCGTTTCACCCTTCGTTCTCGCTCCGACCAACAACCAAATCATCTACGCCGCCAAGTCCCGCGTGGCCCGATCAACCAACGGAGGAAGTTCATGGACCACGCTGAACGGCGGTGCGCCTCTCGACGGCAACCCGGTCCTGTCGCTCGCCGTGTCGCATGCGACGTCCAACGTCGTGTATGCGGGGACGACACCGATCAGCGTCCGCGCCGGCGTCTTCGTGACCACCAACGGCGGCACGACCTGGCAGAACATTACCGGCAGCCTTCCGGACCGTTACCCGGTGGACATCGCCGTCGACCCGTCCAACGATTCTCTGGCCTATGTGGCCTTCTCGGGATTCGGCACTTCCCATCTGTTCAAGACAACCAATCGCGGACTAGGCTGGCTCGACATAGGCGCTGCATTGCCGGACGTCCCCACGTCCGCGGTCGTGGTGGATCCGATGCATCCGGAACACATATACGCAGGCAACGATCTGGGTGTGTACGCCTCGACGGACGGCGGTCTATCGTGGGCAGTCTACCAGGACGGGCTTCCGGAAGCCTGTCTGGTTATGGACCTTACGATTTCCGCGTCCAACCGGAAACTCCGTGTAGCCACTCACGGCAACGGAGTGTATGAGCGCGGCCTCCTGGGTGAAGTGGTGGCCGTGGGAAACGGGCAATCAGGCCCTCGATCGTTCGTGCTGGAGCAGAACTTCCCGAATCCCTTCAACAGCAGCACGACCATCCGTTATGAACTGACTACCGGTACGCGCGTCTCCCTGAGGATCTACAATTCGTTGGGGCATGCGGTGCGAACACTGGTGAGCGGTCACCGGACCGCCGGACGCCACAGGGTGGTGTGGGACGGCAAAGACGACCGGGGAAATCCCGCTGCTTCGGGTATCTATATTTATCGATTGTCGTCCGGAGCCCGGTCGGTCACCCGCAAACTGACACTTGTCAAGTAGTATGGAGACGGCGTAAAGTCAAGTGTTCATAAAAAAGACTCGAGAGGAGATGGTTGTTCGACGATCATCAAACTAGTATTCGCGGGTTAGCAGTTAGGCGACACCGCATCGTTACATGTTCGTCCGGAGCGTCCTTCTTTCTAGCAACGCGGGTCGATACCGCATACTTGAGACGAGGATTTTCCCATCGGTACTCTCCTCTCGAGGTTATGACGTTCCGTCTCCATGTAATCTAGTTCGAGGAGGTTCGTGTGACTCGATATATTCCGTTCGTGTGGCTGGCCGCGGCGGGATGGCTGCACGCACAAACACTGAGTGTACAACACCGGTTGTGGTTCCCTTCGATTGCGTTTGGCACAGACACGACATCGGGATCCGACTGTTGGGGCTGGACGGCGCCGGACGGGACCGAATACGCGCTGATGGGCGTCAACGCGGGCATTGCCGTCGTAAAAGCCGACAGCGGGCGGACAATCGCCGTGGTAGACGGGCCGACCACCGGAGACTATCCGTACAAGCACCGTGACATCAAGACCTACCGAAACTATGCCTACGCCGTTGCCGAAATGACCGGATTCCGCGCCGGCGTGATGATCCTCGACATGTCCGCTCTACCGGACAGCGTGCGTTACGTCGGTTCCTTCACGACTCCCAGCGATGTTCGGTCGCATAATTTCTCGATCGATACGGCCACCGCTACGATGTACGTGCTCAAGAGCAACTACTCGGGTTTTCGCGTCATCAGTCTTTCGGACCCTGAGAATCCCGTCGAGATCGGCACCGTACCGACGCCGGACATCCACGATGTATTCGCACGCAACGACACGGTGTATGTGGCGGAAGGGTTCTATGCAAGTTTCTCCATTTACAACATGGCAGACAAGATGAATCCTGTGCTTCTCACACGCGTATCGGTGCCCACGGGAGGCTACCTTCACAACATCTGGCCACCGATGAAGGCCGGTATGTGGTCACGACGGAAGAATCGTCCTACCACACCGTGAAAATCTGGGATGTGTCGAACCTGTCGAACGTCGAATTGGTCGGTGAGTATCTGGGTTCCTCGCATCTGGCACACAACGTTCAGGTGAAGGGTCGTTACGTGTTTATCTCACACTATGAGGCAGGAATCACCGTCATCGACATCGCCGACCCGACGCAGCCGGTGGAGGTGACGAAGTTTGACACCTATCCTGCAGGAGAATCGCCCGCGTTCCACGGGTGCTGGGGGGCGTACCCGTATGCGCAAAACGGCATGGTCTATGCCAGCGACATCGAGGGATACCTCACCATTCTCCAATTTGACTCGGCCATCACCGGAGTACGGAAATCGCCCGTTCCGGGCCGCGTGGCCCTGGCCCAAAACCACCCGAATCCCTTCAACAACTCCACGACGATCGGATATCAGCTGCCCATTTACAGCGATGTCACGATCAAGATCTACAACTTGCTGGGGCAGAATGTGCGGACGTTGGTAGACAGGCAACAGGCGGCCGGCCGACATACCGTGGTGTGGGACGGCAGAGATGATTCAGGTAACGCGATGGCGTCCGGTGTGTACTTCTATCGGCTGACGCAGAACGGAATATCGGTAGACCGCAAACTGATGTTGCTCAAGTGATTCCTGCCGCCACAAGATTTAAGGCCTTTTGCGTGCGATCGTTCGGCAGGCGGGAGCGTGGGAATGAAAGTTTGCGCGGCGAGTGGCAGCGTAGCTGCGTGGGACTTCCAGGCCTGAGGGGGCTGGAGCGTTAAAGACGGGCGTTACAGCACCCGGGTTTTGTACCCCTTCTTTCGTAAAAATGTGTCGACCCTCAATCGGTGGTCTCCCTGAATCTCGATGTGTCCGTCTTTGACGGTTCCTCCGCTTGCGCACAGGGACTTGATCTCTCTCGCCAACTCGACCAGCTGCTCTCCGGCGGCACGGATGCCGGTTACAACGGTCACCGACTTCCCGGCCCGTCGCTTCCGATCAAGCTGGATACGAACCTCCAGACCCGAAAGCGGCCGAAGCCCGTCCGAGCGACGGCCCTCGTCTTCAGGTTCTGTCAGGCCGTCCGTGGAATACACGATGTTGGAATTGCGATCCTTCATTGTTACAACATAAGGAAAGCATTCGTTGAAATCAGGTCTTTTCCGCCGAGTTGCTTTTCTCCGTGGAATTGAGCTTGCGGGAGCTTATTTTTACTCGGTAACCGATCGTTGAAAGGACGCGGGAGACATCGAATGAGTGAGTGGTTAGATTGGCAGAACCTGCTTGGGTTGGAGCTTCTGGGTAATACCGTAAGGGACTACGCGGCGGCGGCCGGCCTGTTCGTCTCGTCGTTGCTTATCGTCCGGATACTGCAATGGGTGGTGTTGCACCGGCTGCAGCAGTGGGCCAAAAAGACGGAGACAACGGTGGACGACTTTCTGATCGCCCAGGTCAAGAAAACGATCGTTCCCATTTTGTACTTTTTCGGGTTGTACGTCTCTTTTCGATATCTCGAAGTTCTGCCAGCGGTCCAGCGGGCCATCAACGGTCTGTACGTAGTACTGATGACGTTCTTCGTCGCCCGGTTCGGTGCGGCGTTAATCAACTACATCATACAGACGGTGGTCCGGAAACATGACGGTGATGACCTGCCGGAAACCCGTCGCGGCATATCGACTCTCGTACAGATCGCCGTCTGGTCCATCGGCATTGTCTTCATGATGGACAACCTCGGTTTTGAGATTGCGGGTGTATTGACCGGCCTCGGCATCGGCGGTATTGCGGTGGCGCTCGCATCGCAGGCCATTCTCGGTGATTTATTCAGCTATTTCATCATCTTCTTCGATCGGCCCTTTCAGGTAGGGGATTTTCTCAAGATTGACGATAAAGTCGGGACGGTTGAACACATCGGCATAAAATCCACGCGCATCCGAAGCCTGGGCGGTGAAGAGCTGGTGTTTTCGAACAAGGACCTGACGAATGCGCGCCTTCACAACTTCAAGAAAATGGAACGGAGGAGAGTGGTCTTTGTTCTGGGAGTTACGTATCAGACCCGTGGGGAACAGCTGCGCTCGCTGCCGGACCTTATTCGTTCGATCATCCAGGAACATGCCGACGTGCAGTTCGAACGTGCACACTTCAAGGAATACGGCAATTTCAGCCTGAATGTCGAGGTTGTCTACTGGGTGCTGAGCGCAGATTACCTCATATACATGGACATTCAGCAATCGATCAATTTTCGGATCTTCGAGGAATTCGCTCAGAGGGGGATCGAGTTTGCTTACCCGACCCAGACAATCATTGTAGAGAAAAGCTAACGGTTCTGTCGCTCTCCGCGTGTTTGCGCAGAAGGTCCCGGGACATAGGTTTGTAAAGCAGAGGATAGAGCACGTCGAGATATGCATACAACTCCGACTGGTCCAGATTGACCGCATAGCGCCAGAAGCCGTAGGTCTTTGCGAGGGACAACAACCGAGTGGAGTACAGTCTCCAGTTGTAATTAGCCTGCACACGCATGATGCCCCGCTTGGAAATACGGCTCCACGCTTCCGGTTCCGTTCGGATCGTCCTGAGGAACGTTAGTAGTCTCCTGGTGGATTCCTTCCCATCGACGGGATCGATACGGAAACCCGACTTGCCGTCCTCAATGATCTCGGAGGGTCCTCCATACTGGGTAGCGAAGACCGGCAGGCCGGAGGTCATTGCTTCGATAACGGTAAGACCAAAACCCTCGAACAACGCAGGCTGAACGAAGATGCCCCGGCGATCGGCCACGAGGCGATAAACCTCACCGGTTTCATCCTTCCGAAACAGTTTTTCCACGCGGCGCCTTACGGTCGGCTAGTCGGCAAATGCGGCGAGGAGATTTCGGTTAGTGGGAAATTTCTGCAGCAAGCCTTTCACCGTAAGCATCGCGTCGCGGGCCCGAAGACGCTGCAGGGAACGCCGAAGCGCATGATGGCGCGAGGCCTCTTCTCGGAAGAGCAACTCCTCGTTGCGCGTGCCCGAGGCGGCCAGATCGATGGCGGGAAAAATCCGTTCGTCCGCCAGTTCGCGGCTCAGCACGAGCTCCATGTTGCCCGTGCCCTTGAACTCCTGGAAGATCAATTCATCCATGCGGGAATTCGTTTCGATGAGGATCGTGGCCATGATCGTCAACGAGCCGCCTCCTTCGAGGTTTCGCGCGGCGCCGAAGATGCGTTTGGGGATCTGCAGGGCCCGGCTGTCCACGCCCCCGGATAACGTTCGACCGCTGCCTTTCTGGTGCACGTTGAAGGCCCGGCCCATGCGCGTCAACGAATCGATCAGCAGGATCACATCGCGGTGCGTTTCCACCTTGCGCTTGGCGTACTCGAGGACAAGCTGGGACAATCGCAGGTGGCTCTGGCCTTCGGCGTCACTCGAACTGGCGAAAACCTCACCGCGAATGCCGCGCCGCATGTCGGTCACTTCTTCGGGACGTTCGTCGATCAGCAGCACCATCAGGTCCATTTCCGGATGGCTCTCGGAAACGGCGTGTGCGATCTCCTGCATCAGGCGGGTCTTCCCTGCCTTGGGCGGAGCGACGATGAGGCCTCGCTGACCCTTGCCGATCGGGCAGAACAGCTCCATGATCCGCATCGCAGGCTTGGGTTTGGCGCCTGCCAGCGTGATGGGCTCCTGGGGCTGGATGACCGTGTGCTCGGAAAAATCAGGCAGCTGGTTCCAGTCGGGCAGCGACATCCCGTTGATCGTGAGTACCGCGTCTACCTGCTTACCGCCTTTGGCGGAATTCTTGCCGGTGGCTTCGATCCACAAACCGGGCTTCAGACCCAGCGAGCGAACGAGGGTCTGCGGCACGTGGGGGTCGTGGGGCGTCGGCTTGAGCGTGGTTGACACGGCCCGTAGAAAACCGAAGCCGCGGGGCTCTATTTCAAGGATGCCGGAAAGCGTCTCAGACATGTTGTCTGCAAGTCCGCCTGGATTGGTTTGGGTGGTTCATTATGAACAACTCAAGCTGGGTGGGACACCAATAACTTAAGGGCTCTTCGGGCCAATATCAAGTACGTTCCTGCGAACGACCCCCGGTCCCGGACGTCCGCTGCTGTTGTGACCGTTCCCTCGCCACTGTGGCCTCGAACTCGCCCGTGCTGTCGACAGGCGCGAGCCCGATCAGCTGGCGCGCAAAATTGAGCGCGTCGTCGAGGTTGCCGAAGAAATGGTCCTCGCCCAACTTGCGCAGAAAGCCGGACTGTTCGGCCACGAAGAGCGGCTGCGTGTGGATGTCGGAGATCAGCAGCTGTACTTTCTTTTTGCGGCATCGGGCCCGGACCTCGTCCAACGCGTGCAGCCCTCCGGCGTCCATGTAAGGGACAAACCGCATGCGGAGGATCAGCACGCGCGGTGCGCCGGCGCCGAAGCTGATGGTGTCGTGGAACTTGTCCACCGATCCGAAGAAAAACGGACCGTTGATTTCGAAGACCTCGACGCCGGGAGGGATCGACCGCCGCGTGAAGGCGTTCGGGTCCGGCTGCTCCTCTACGTCCTGCATGTCGGACTTGATAATACTCACATTGGTCACGTCGGCCATCTGTTTCATGAAAAGAAACGCCGCCAGGATCATACCGATCTCAATCGCGACGGTCAGGTCGATGAACACGGTAAGTCCGAACGTGGTCAGCAGAACCAGGGCGTCGTCGCGCGGGCCTTTCAGAATGGAACGAAAGGCGTCGAGTTCGGCCATGTTCCATGCCACATAGACGAGGATCGCTGCCAGACAGGGCAGGGGAATCAGACCCGCCCAGCGGCCGAATAGCAGGACGATCAGCAACAGCACCACGGCATGAACGATGCCCGCAACCGGCGTGCGGCCGCCGCTCTTGACGTTGGTGGCCGTCCGGGCGATGGCTCCCGTGGCCGGAATCCCGCCGAACAAAGGCGAAACGATATTGGCTGTACCCTGGGCAATCAATTCCATGTTCGAACGATGCCTCCCGCCGATCATGCCGTCCGCGACCACTGCGCACAATAGAGATTCGATCGCGGCAAGGATGGCGATGGTGGTTGCCGGGGCCACCAGGCCGCTGATCGTGGACCACTCCAGTGAGGGGAGCGCCAACGACGGAAGTGAGTGGGGTATCTCCCCAAACCGGCTTTCGATCGTCTCCACGGGCAGTTGAAAAAAGAATGCAGCAGCCGTGGACAGCACAATGGCAACCAGCGAGCCCGGTATTTTCTGACTGAAACGCGGCCAGAGGACGATGACCAGGAGCGAGCCGGCTCCGATGGCCAGTGCGGGCCCGTTCACGTACAGGTAGTGATCGGCGTACGCCTTCCATTTCTCCACAAAATCCGCCGGCACGGGACCCATGCTCAGTCCAAAGAAGTCTTTGATCTGTGAAGAGAAGATGATCAGTGCTATACCGCTGGTAAATCCCGTCACGATGGGGTAGGGGATGTACTTGATCAGTCCGCCGAACCGGGCAAAACCCATGAGGATCAGAATGACGCCCGCCATGACCGTAGCGATCATCAAGCCGTCGAGGCCGTACTTCTCCACGATCCCGTACACGATGACCACAAACGCGCCGGTCGGGCCGCCTATCTGAACACGGCTTCCCCCGAGAAACGAGATCAGAAAACCGCCGAGGATGGCCGTATACAGACCCCGCTCCGGAGATACGCCGGAAGCAATGGCGAAGGCAATGGCGAGGGGCAGGGCAACGATGCCGACGATCGAACCGGCCGTAAGGTCGGCGAAAAACTGTTTGCGGGAGTAGCCCTGCAGCGATGTGAACAGCTTGGGGGTGAGCATGTATCCGTATGGTCAGTTATTCCATTTCCACTTGTTGCCCAGCTGCAGGGCTTCCTTCAGGTCGTGACGAATCAGGAAGTCCCGCGTTTCTTCGTCGCTGAGCGGGCGGGCAGGAAGTTTCCCGGCGTTGGCCATTTCATACAGAACGTACGTCACGCATCTGACCGCTTTTTCCATATGGGATTTGTTCACGAGCGGCCAAAGATCACCGTTGGAGTGATAGTAACGGTACACCGCCGGATCCAGATTGGAGCGGAAATTAAGCGTGGGGATACCTTCCAGCAGGAAACTCTCATGGTCGCTGTGCAGGCCCGCGTGCGTGGAGATCTTGTTGTAAAACGTCGTGT